>CAZGOM010000039.1:0-30086 GCA_964527265.1 uncultured Phycisphaeraceae bacterium
TTGCAATGGATTGGCATATGGACCTTGTGGATGTGCGTTGGCGTGGCGGATCAGCGCTGCGGCCAATGGGCATTGTTCGTTCGTAACCAACGACCATATGCTTCGGCTCCCGTATGCAACGATTTGAGTAAGTAAGCTCTGCGTATACCCGTAGGCGAGCGCCGGGCCACCAACGAGCCGATCCACTTCGGCATCGTCGCAGTCGGGTTGAACCACGCGATCGCGCACGACATCCCACAACGCCTTGCATGCGCGGTCACAATTGCCAGCGACGGCGCGCAGTAAACACCAATGCGGTGCGCCGATAACGGCTAGACGCTGTTCAGGCGTCATGCGTTTCAGTACTCGCGTGGCGCCATCGTCCAATCGTTTGGAAAGCATCGTACACATCGCACAACAGAACGTCCCAACGTCGGAGTCCGAAAACGTGCGAGGACCAGAGGAGACGTTGGCCGTGTTGAAGAGCGACAGATTGGGTTGTTCTAACAGCAGCGAGAGTGGCCTTCCCAACCCGTAGTTGGCAAAGAAGGCAGCGTACTGTAAGATGGAACGGCCACTGCTCGTCAATGCGTTCAGCACCTTTGCGCTTTCACATCCGCAGCGCATGAGCAGATGGAACAGGCCGTCCGCATTGCTATCCGCTGGGCCGTTCCACCAAAGAATACAGAGCCATGCAAAAAGCGGATTGATGAATTCGAATCCTTTGGGAATATTGTCGTCGGCACTCCACTGCGGCCGCTCGGATCCCGTCCACTCCGCCAAGTTTGGCAGCAACAACGGTGCGCCTTTATGCGCATCGGCGTCAGCCGCGCGCAAGTCACATAGCATCTCCTCGCACGCGTCGTTCCACGAGTCGTCGTCGTCGTCTTCCCAGTTCTGTGGCAGCAGCAACGCCTCGATGCGGGAGGCCGTGATCGGCGCCATGAACTCCTGCGATCGTACGCAACACATGCGACACAGACGCAAGCAGGCAGGCGGTGAGTGATGCGGGGTCATGTAGGAGAACGAAAGGAATGTGACAGTGAACAGTTTGAGCCTGCGCGATAGCTAATCAATGGAATTTGGCCGGGCAGATCAGAACAGTGCCATGCAGCGTGGCGTGTCCGATGCCGATTTGCTTCAATATACGCGTTGCCTCGGAATTGATGGGCTTTCCCTTTAACGCGCAACCTCACGAGCTCGTGAACAGAGACTCCAATACTACTTGGCGGTGGCAACCGTCAAGCCAATGTCACGGTCGCGAGTGGCGGCGTTGACCGGCGCGCTGTGCATCCGCCCGCCGCCGGCGATACGATCCCACGTCCGGTTCGCTGTCACACGCCAGACCTCGTCAAAGACGAGCCATGACACATCATTTGCCTCGTTGTTCGAAGCGACGTACATCAGGTCCGTACCGGTGTAAAGCATCAGGTCGTCCCAGCGCCCGCCGTCCCTATAGTTTGAGATGTTCGGTACCTCGACCTCTCCGTCGCCAAACACCTTGCAGCCATTGGCCTTTGCGGCCGCGACCCAGGAGTTGATTCCGCGTGTCTTGCCGACGCCGGCGCCGATGACCAACACGCGGTAGACGGCGCGGTGCGGCTTTGGAAACGGCAGGAGTAAGGCTTTGACCGTGCAGCGCGCACCGTCAGTCAATATGTGGCACGTCGTAATGTACCGGTCCCCACTGGTCAGGAACCACGCGAGTTGGTTCGTCTTAATTGTAAAGTGGGCCGACGCGACGAGCTTCGCGCCCGCTTCGCCTTCGACCGTCTTCACGTGATGATGCTTCTCGTCAACGACGGCAGCGGCGGGTTGAGACGACATCTGCGTGTGCATGTGATGCGAACGGTGGAGAGAGGTTAGATCGGAGCGAAGTGTGGGTGGATGTACAACATAGAACAATCACGACGCGGAGACAGCGACAGCAGCAAGGCGCGCTTTGACGTTGCGTGACCCACGCGCGGGTGTTTCACAGCCTCGTCCGCCTGAGTTTGAGACAGCGGTGTACCCTTCATCATCGCGGCGATCTTCTGCTTCACTTTACGAATCAATGCATCCGCCTCAGTGACCTGTTTTGCTGCTTTGCGACGGACATCGACAACGGCTTTTGCAATCGCTGCTTCCTCCTGCGGGGTTGGGGGCTTAATCAACTTTGCACGCGCCGCTGCCATATCCGTCTCCATTTTCAGGAGAGTTTCTTCCGCTTTTGTCGCGTAGTCGTCACGAGCCTTCTGCAATTTTGCTAAATGTACCTCGGCGTTCCGGATGTTCGACATGGACAGCCTCTACACACGCAACAATCGGACGCACGCATTCGCATGAGCAATCTGTGCGGAGTGGAAAACGGGCGCCGGTGAAACAAAATTTAACGAGGTTCTTTCGACTAAGTTGGAAGGAAACGAAAGATATACAACAACTCTCGGACGCGTGCGTCTGCAGTCCACACCGCCGCGTAAATCGGATGCAATGTTCACTCTTTGTCTTTGTTTTGGCCTTTTTTATCCCCAGCGCCGCTTTCGGTTTCTTTAAGAAACCAAACAAACGAATGGCCAAGCTCGGTTGCTGCCACGCCCATATCCTGTTGATCGTGCCAAACTTGACCGAATCCGCCGAACGTGCCAGACGACAGAGAGGCGTGTAGACGTTCATTCCACACTGCTTCGATTTGAATGGCGTCAAGCTTCTGGTGGGCAACAACATCGGAACCGCTGCCCTCGCCGGCAAGAAACGCGATCAGCTGTGTGAGGAAACCCTGTCCCCGCATTTTCTCAGTCAGCTGGACATTACGTATCGTGCGCTGTAACACTGAACGGAGTTTCCAGGTGCCGCGCACGCGAAACGGCATGATCTGAACCTTGCCGATATCCACGTACGATTCTCCAGACTCGTGACAAAACGCAGATTTCTGGTCGATACACTTCTTTTTGAGAGACGACAGAAATGCCGTGGTTTCGGGGTTCATGTCTTTCTTCTTGTCCGTCGCTGCCACCACGACCCCTGGCCCCGCTGCTGCCGATGCCGCTGCTGCCGCCATTCTGTGATATACGCACATCAGCAGAAAGAGGCAGAGGGTATAGTTCAGAAAGTCGTGGATGAAAACGAACCTTTGCATCTACATCAAACGAGAACAGCGGCGGACTGTTGAAGGCAAAGTGAGAGACAAATTGTTCTTTTCGGTTGCTCTTTGCATTCAAGTCAATCGTAAACGTTCGGCGCACGGTTCGCCAGCGCCTGCGGGCCCGCCTGCGGTTACCTCTGCGGTACATAATCTCTTACGTCAATCGTAAACGTTTGCCGCCTGGTTCGCCTGTGCCTGTGAGTCCTCCGCCACCTGTTCCGCCGCCTGCGGCTCCGCCACCTGCTCCGCCGCCCGCGGCTCCGCCACCTCCGCCTGCGGCGTCTTTTCGTTTGGCGCCGGCAGAGACGCTGGACGTTGGGGCGGGGAATGCAGCCGGTATGGGCAAATTCGCATACTCCAGACACAGTTGCACGAGCTCGCGCGGCATTCGCGCTCCTCCGATCTGTTGCAGAACCGGCACCGCAACGGCGCTGATCAGAGGGCGCAACTCGAGTTGAACTTTCGTCTCGGCCCTCAGTCGCATGGCGGCCTGGGTGAAAGCTGAGTTGCACTGGGGCGGCAGAAAATCGACAGCGATCATAGTTGTAAACTTTGTCACAGTGCGCGGCCATGCGTCTTGTGCGGTATGAGGTTCGGCCATTTGAGCACAGAGATCCACTTCTATGCCGCGGTCCAGCAGCGCGGTCAGCGTTTTCGGTAAAAGATTTTTAACGGCGTGCATTAACGGAGTGCGGCCGACTCGGTTGTACGAATTCAACACAACGACGGAGAGGCGCGGCACCAACCAAGCACCGCGAATATCATCACCCCAGCTATAAAATTGCAATGGATTGGCATATGGACCTTGTGGATGTGCGTTGGCGTGGCGGATCAGCGCTGTGGCCAATGGGCATTGTTCGTTCGTAACCAATTGCCATGTGCTTATGTTTCCCTGTGAAATGATTTGAGTAAGTACGCTATGCGAATAATACCCGTTTTCGTGCGCCGGGCCGCCAACGAGCCGGTCCACTTCGGCATCGTCGCAGTCGGGTTGAACCACGCGATCGCGTACGACATCCCACAACGCTTTACATGTGCGGTTACACTTGTAAATGGCGCGCACTAAACCCCAATGTGGTGCGCCGATAACGACTAGACGCTGTTCAGGCGTCATGCGTTTCAGTACTTCCATGGCGGCATCGTCGAGCCCGTTGCACAACATCGTACACATCGCACAGCAGAACGGCCCACGGTCGTGGCCCGAAAAGGGACGAGTGTGAGGCGGGACTTTGAAGGTGTTGAAGAGTGAAAGTTTCGGCAGTGTCAACAGCAGAGAAAGTGGCTTTACCGACCGGCCACTGGCAAACAATGCAGCGTACTGCAATATGGAACGGCCGCTGCTCGTCAGTGAATCCAACACCTTGGCGCTGTCACAGCCGCAGCGCATGAGCAGATGGAACAGGCCGTCCACATTGCTTTCCGTCGCGTTGAACCACGGCACAATACAGACCCATGCAAAAAGTGGATTGATGAATTCCATGCCGATCAGGATACGATTTTCTCCGGGATTGCACTGCGGACGCTCGGAGCCCGTCCACTCCGCCAAGTTTGGCAGCAACAACGGTGCGCCTTTATGCACATCGGCGTCAGCCGCGCGCAAGTCACTGAGCACCTCTTCGCATGCGCCGTGCCACGATTTGCCGTCTTCCCAATTCTGTGGCAGCAGCAACGCCTCGATGCGAGAGGCAGTGATCGGCGCCATGAACTCCTGCGATCGTACGCAACACACGCGACGCAGGCAGGCAGTGAGTGACGCAGGATCATGTGGGCGAACGACTGTACATTTTCATACGTTAAATAATTTCAAGAGAAAGAAAGACAGAGACGGAGGCAGATACGGAGACAGAGTGAATGAGTGATTCGAATTCTTTGGTTGCCTCCTATCACGTCAATCGTAAGCGTTTGGCGCCCGGTTCGCCAGTGCCTGTGGGTTCGCCGCCACCCGCGGGTCCGCCGCCACCTGCGCCTGCGCCGCCACCTGCGGGTCCGCCGCCACCTGCGCCTGCGCCGCCACCTGCGGGTCCGCCGCCACCTGCGCCTGCGCCGCCACCTGCGCCTGCGCCTCCACCTGCGGCTCCGCCAGCTCCGCCAGCACCGCCGTCTTTTCGTTTGGCGCCGGCGGAGGAGGCGCTGGACGCTGCGGTGGGGAATGCTGCGGATGCGGGTAAATTCGCATACACCAGACACAGACTCACGAGCTCGCGTGGCATTTCCGCTCCTCTGATATGCCGCAGAACCGGAACGACAGCGTCGGCGATGAGGGGCCGCAACGCGAGCTGGGCTTGCGTTTCAGATCGTAACCGCGTGGCGACGTGGGAGAACTGAGGCGTTTTCAGATTAATCTGACCTTCGTTCGGTAGCAGATGGACAGCGAATAAGCCTGTGAACTTTGTCCCGGCGAGCGTCAGTCCACGGCGTCCGACGGGTCCATCGGTCTTCTGAGCGCACAGATCCACCTCCACGCCGCGGTCCAGTAGCGCAGTCAGCGTTTTGGGGTACGCGTTTCTGGCTGCGTGCATTGTCGCGGTGAGACCGTATTGGTCGTATGCGTTCAGCACGTCGGCGGACAGACGCCGCACCAGCCATGCTCCGCGGAGATCGTCCTCGACCAGCCATGCTCCGCGGAGATGTGCAGGTGTCGTTTCCCCGATCACTTCCAGTGGGCTGACATAACCGAGTTGTGGATGGGCGTTCGCATGACGAAGCAGCACCGCGGCCAACGGGCATTTCTCATCCGTAACCAACTGCCACGTGTTTGCGTCTCCAAACACAGCTGCTTGGGAGAGCACGCTCCACCGATGGCCATCCTCGGTCACCGGGCCACCGATGAGCCGGTCCAGTTCGGCATCGTCACAGTCGTGTCGAACCACGCGATCGCGCACGAAATTCCACAGCACCTCGAATGTGCGAGGGCAGTTGTTGCCAGCGGCACGCAGAAAAGCCCAATGTGGTCGATACACAACGGAAAGGCGCTGCGTTGGCGTCAGACGCAGTAGCACGTCGATAGCGATGGCATCCAATTGATAGCACACCAACGTACAGATCGCACAGCAATATGGCGAGTTGTCGTCGAAATATTCGCATCGCTCCGCTCCGATATGAACCGAGGCGGCAGCGGCGGCGGCGGCGGCGCTGAATAGCGGCATATTGGGTTGTGTGATAAGTTGACGCAATGCACGTTTTGCCGCTTGGGCCGAATCCTCGCGTATTTTCCGCACCTGCATCGAGTCCATGGCCACGAGCGTCAAAACATCCGCTGGATCGGGGCGCAGTCTCGCTGTGTCAGCCGCTTCGTTCGCGAAATCGCTCTCAGTGGCAGCGAACTGCAACAGCACACGGCCAGTGGCGGTCACTGCGCCGAGTACTGCGGCGCTGTCACATCCGCAGCGCATGAGCACGTGAAACAGCCCCAACACATTGTCGGCATCCGCGCCCGGCCACAACGCAAAGGTGAGCCACGCGAAAAGCGGATTGACGAATTGGATGCCACCCGGTGGGTGCATGTGATCACTCGTCCACCGCGGCCGAGCTTGGCCCAGCCAACGCGTCATGTTCGGCGGTGGCGAACTGCGGTTCGGGTCGGTTTGTTCAGTGCGAAAGTCGAGGATCAGCTCCGCGCATGTGCTGTTCCACGACTTCGCATCTATCCAATTCTGCGGTAACAGCAGAGCCTCAATGCGCGCGGCAGTGACCGGTGCCATTTCGTTCTCCTGTGCGGACACACACGAACAAACGCGCACAGGCGCAAGGTTGAGATTCCAAATCACAGAGGCGATTCACGCAGAAGGTGTGGAGGGTTGCGGAGATGACAAAGAGATGTTGTTGTACGGGCAGCACATGCAGACAGCGGAGGTGGTGACGGTCGGTGTGTGTCGGCGAGGGCGGTTTTTACGAGAAAAAAAAGAAACCGACAGTCGTACCCGAAGATAGGTGTTATTTCGGGCGCTGAGGAGACTGAGGCATCGGTGACTGGAAACGCAGCGCTTTGCTGGGAGAACGTAACGCAGGGGAGAGGATGGGTCCCGCTGCTCCGGAGGTGGCGGAGAAAAGAGGAGGAGACTGAGGAGGGATAGGCCAGGCAGCAGCCGCAGCAGCCGCGGCAGCAAGGGCAGCAGGGATGGCATGCGCTGTTGCTGCTGCTGCCGCAGCAGCCGCAGCAGCAGTAGGGGCGGCAGGGAGAACAGCATTACGACGAATTCGTTTACGCACGGAACCTTCGTGTGTTTCGGTACGACTCGCGCCAATTCGGGCGGCAACCCCAGACCCGGAAGGGGGACGTGTATCATCGTCAGGCGCTCCATGTTCATCTGATTTGCGCTTCATACCGATCAATGATTCGGGCTGGGATGCGGCGGCGGCGGCAGTTGATGTGATGCCGATGACGGCCATACCATTGCGCTGTGGTCTCTGAAAACGATAGATTAAACCAGGAGCGAATACATTGAACACCCTTTCGAGGTGAACGAGAAGTTCAGGCCGCGTGGAATCCTGCAGTTTCTTGTCCAGTTCCAGTGGCTGTATGTCATCAGTGATATGTTGTTGTTCGAGGAGACGCGACGCAGCGGACAGGGACTGGAGGCATTCCAGAATCTCAAGTGCCGCCCCGCCGTCCGATCGGAGAAGATGAATCTTGGCCATGAGACGTTTGTACATGCATCGATAGAAAACGAATACCAACATCGTTTTGCGCCAGTCGATTTTTCGATCCTGATGATCGGAGAAAATGGGTTCGATGAGTACCGGCGGGAGGTCGTCCGGGTTCCATTGTGATCTGACTCCGATCACGACACACGTGTTCATACAACCGCGGGTCGTTCCAGCAGGGAACAGTTTGGAGAACGACATGGGTTTAACGCCGCCTCCGTAAACACGCGGCTCGCTCACTGTGTTCGAAGGGTCCCAGCACGAACCGTCCGTAATCATATTGAAGCGTTGGGAAAGCGAGCGCATCGCGTCCAGTGCGGTTTCTCGATCGGGTGACGGAGTTGTGGCCTCGAAAAACACCAGCAGTTCACCGGATGCAACAGCGGAGACGCGCTGACGTCTCCACAACAGGTCGTTCGTGATGCTCGGCTGATCTTCCAAGCAGTAAAAGTCCAACACGCACGAAATGCGCCTTCCTGGGAGGCCGGCCGGCGTGTTGAGGGCCGTGAACCACGCGACGGCGGCATATCGCGCCTTCGAAGCGTTTTCGGTGATGGAGAAACAATCGTAACTCAGGTTTACGTGTTTCGACTGCATGAACGCAGGTTCGCTTTTGCTGCCTCCAAAGGGAACGGTCAGTGTGATGGTGCGCTCCGGCTTCCTGAATACACGCGGGTTGAACGCGTGTGATGCATTGACACTCAATGTCAGGGAATGAGTACGAAGATACGCCATGACATGAGGGGCGTAAACGCCTGCTGCGACCGCGTCGATGTAATGAGACTCCACTCCGCCTTCGTGTACAAAATGTAACTTGAACGGATCGACCGCACCGATTGGCTTTTCTGGAGAGCTCTTGTTAGCTGTGGCCGCGGATGCACTGGTGGAGGCAGGGGTTGACGTTTCGCTGACGGTTGGCACCGTGACAGTCTCGGCACGAGCAGGGGTACCAGTACTGGCGCCAGCAGCAGCAGCACCGGCAGCAGCAGCAGCAGCAACAGCACCAGTGTGCAGACTCAATGCCGCACCGGGTGTCTTCGCCTCAGTCTTTGCCTCGGCCTTCGCTTCTGAATCCCGAACGGATTCCGCCGCCGCCGACGACGATGCGGGGTTCGATTGTGACATTTATTCTGTGTAGGACGAAGCAGACAGGAACGAGGTGAGAGGAGCGGTTAGTAACTCTGGTGCCGTGCAAACTGTGATGTGGTGATGAATTCGAGATTTTGCAAAACAGAACGGAGAGATTTTGACTAACACGACAAAATGTAGAACAGAGAACGAAACGAGGCGTTGCATTACAATGGTGCGCTTTCAGGTGTGCCGTGCAAGAGAAGACGTAAACGTTGATACACGGATGTCGCATGGGCACTCAGGCCATGGAAGTCATCACGAGCCGCAGCCGCTGTGATCTCGCCTGATAGTCTTGCGAGAAAGCAGATCATCTCGGTACCACTCGTCGCGTCGGAAGCTGCTGCTGCTGCCGCACCGGCGGCAACGGCGACATCCGCTGAGGGGTCAGACGGGGTCCGCGCCCGAGTAGTACGAGCCTTCGTTTTCGGTGTTGCGCTCTTAGACTTGCGAGTCTTCTTTGTCGCCGCGGCCTTTGCCGTTGCGGTCTTTTTCGCGGTGGCCTTTTTCGGGGTACCCGTCTCCTTCTTCTTCTGCTCCGCTGTTTCGACGTGATCTTCATCGTCGCGGTCGTCGTCCTCGTCCTCGTCCTCGTCAGATTCGGTGCTGTCTCGGTCCGAGTCTATTGTGATGACTTCGGGTAAGTTCGAGCGAGTCTTCCGACGTTTGGCGGCGGGTTGCGAGTCTTGTTCTATCGAGTTGCAGAGCCGCGAGAAAACTTCGTCTGAACCACCCGATGCTTTGATGGCGCATTTCAGCAACATTTCGTGGATGGGCTCGATATCGCTCTTCGAGTCCGGGAACCCGGTGGCGTGTCCTGCGTCTGGTCCTTTAAATGGACAAAAGTAACTCACCCACTTTGCGCCGTCCATAAATGGGCCACGCCTCATTCGATCTGAAAACTTCGCAGCAGAAAGAGGGTCATACTCCGCGGCGGACTTCTTAACGAGTGTGATGCAACGTACGTCGAGCTGGGTGAGGCCTGCCGCCTTCCTCTGATCCCGATCGACGAGTTCGGTTTTTTCGGTCAGAGATTTCAGAGGACCGAACAACGGGTGAATCTCGCCCTCGGCATGATTGCGTCCCCGGGCCGAAGAGGAGTTCTCAGATCGAAACGTGAGGGTGATATTTCCGGTTGTGAGCAGTTTGTGGCGATCGACCGATGTCAAATGTAGTTCAGTGGTGTCGACCTTATCGGTTTCTCGCGTCTTCAAATATTCCGAAAGACTGTCCGACTTCTGCTGCGTCATGTGATGGAGGTGTACGGCGCCGATCTTAAACCCCATCTCAAGAGAGGACTGTATGGCCTCATCGCATAGCCACTGCAACTCGTGAGATGGCGTGAAGAATACAGATCGACCGATATCTAAGCGGAGATCTCCGTATTGGTCCGTGCATGGGATGTGAAGGGTCATCAGACCCCGGGCGCAGGATGCTTCGTTTAACGAGGTCTGAAAGAAGTCCAAGAACTCGGTACACGGCGGCGGTATTCCGTATACGTGAACACGAATCCCGCTGCGGTTGGCCAATACCACAGATGACGGGTTCGTCGTATTCGTGCGGGCCACGGCCAAAACCTCGATCGGGACGGCATCGAAAACCCGCATGAACGGAGCGACGTTTTTATGCTCGATCCCCTTCCCCGATAACACAAACTGTTTGCAGTTCTTCTCTGTGACGAGTCCTTTGCGGATAAGTGTCGCCGCTCTCAAACGTTCCTGATTCTGGTGGTGGCTCGGCAGCGCACAGGTGTTCTCCATGATGATGATTTGTGCCACGAATGCGACGATCGACGTGGAGAATGCGCCACGGAGTGACCGCAACAGCTCCTCATTCATGGGTCTGTTTCCACGTACGAGATGTAACACGGGGGAGTCGACTGGAATTGTGTCGACCCACAGACCGCTCATCTCTGAGAATTGAATGGCGCCATTCATAGTCCAAGGGAACCGCGCACCCTTGACGATCGTTCGCACCTGTTTCGGGGTGTCACACATCGTCGCACTGAACGTAGTATTGATCACTTCATCGGAACCCGGATCCAGCGTTTCGGAGAGTGCGCTTCCGGCGATCAGGAACCACACTCGGTCGTGATGAGTCTTTTCGTTAACGCTGTAGGAGTCTTTGGCGGGGGTGTAAAGTTTCGACAACGCCTCTTCGACAACGCATAAGGTGTCGTCTTTACTTTTCGTCTTAGTTTCCGCGGGTACTTTCGCGTGTTCCGATGAATCGCAGACCAGGGAGACCATCGGAACGAACATACCATTGCGTGTGGCCAAGTACGCAACTTCTCCGTGTAAAGCGTCGAGAACGGGTGCGCCTTGGTCTGATTCGATCGCCGTGGCGCACGAGTATGAAGAGTCTTCGCGGACCTCCGAGTAGTGAATGGCCGTTCCGTCGTAGATGCGCGCCAGGTACGAGTCCGATGCAAGTGCTAATCCGTGCTTTTGGAAACGCTCCGGCAGTGAGGTCGATCCGAACATCAGAGGGAGCTTTGCTTCGTGCCACTTCCCATCGGTCTTGAAAGGTGCATCCGTGGCCATGGTTCGTAGGACGCGCGAAGCACCTCCACCAGACGGGCCTTTCGAAGATGACGACGCCGCCGCCGGGGCCGCGACGGGAAATGCTGCTGCCGAGGCGGCGGCCGATGCGGGGACGGGGGCGACTGCGGCAGCCGACGCGGGGACGACGGCGACTGCGGCAGCCGATGCGGGGACGACGGCGACTGCGGCAGCCGATGCGGGGACGACGGCGACTGCGGTGGCCGATGCGGCGGCCGATGCGGGGACGACGGCGACTGCGGCAGCCGATGCGGCGGCCGATGCGGGGACGACGGCGACTGCGGTGGCCAAGGCTGATGTGATGGCTGAGGCAGCGGCTGATGAGGAAGAGGCCGGGTGCGGCAGAGGCTGGGATGAAACATGAGTCGTTCCGTTCGATTTCTCATTCGGACCGGAAGTTTCGGTATGACTCCGGGTCGTTCCTGCCGCTGCCGCCGCCGCCGCGGCCGCGGGCACTTTATTCCGCGGACCAGCAACAGTTGTTACAGCTGGAGCTGCGGAGGGTTCTTTTCGTTCGACGGGGGACACCGTCGCGGCATTTGGCTTTATGGTAATCGGTATATTGTCATTTCGTTTTCGTTTACCGGCCTTCGCGGCCACCGCCACGATGCCGCCGCTGGCCTGTGGACGCGGTTGATTGGGGGCGTCACCATTCGCCACTTTACGGACGGCATCTGAGGCTTTTGATACGGCCGCTTCCGGGTGGAGCCCGTTCGTTCGGGGCACGGCGGTCACCACCTCTGCTGTCGTCGCCATGGACGCCGCTGCTGCCGTTATATCTTTTTCGACTGCGGCCGAGGGTCCGTTCACAGAAGACTGCAAAAAATATCCCGGATATTGAGACGGTAAGTTGGTGTTAACAGCCACATATCCGGCATTTGCCTGTTCCGTTGCACGTCTGGACTTGGCCGCAAAGGCGGCGGCCTCAACCGCGCGCTTGGCCTGTTCGACGTCCGCGCCGTAGCTTAGAAACAGCTCATGGTGTGAAGGGGCGGGACGCTGTTCGTCGGGATTCGTAATTCCGTTCATGTCCACTCCGTGCCGGAGCTCGACCGCGCTCAAGTCAAGAAGGGGTAAGAACCCGGCGGCATCAGCGGCATGCGAATCTTCAGCATTCGAACCCAAGGAGTTCATTGCTCCTACGTGCGTGCAGGTGTCGATTTGTACAGATTCACTCGGTTCTGAAGCAGCGGCGGCGGCCGCCGCAGCCGGCGGGCGTTGCTTTGCCCGGGTACCGGATGCAATCACTGCAGAAGACCCAGTTTCCGCTCCGGCCAAATTGGTCTTGCTGTCGGTGCTAGCGCCTGTGGCCACAGCACCGATAGTACGGGACGATAAAACGTCACTGGGTTCATCGATGGCGCGTGAAGAAATGGCTGTCGCACTTGCCGCGGCCGCCGCGATCGCCGGCGGCATCGTGTCACAGGCGGCATGCTGTGCTCCGGATTCGTTTGAAGATTCTGCTGCTGCCACTGCTGGTGCAGTGGCATAGGCCGGCGCGGCGGCGGGTGTATCATCCGCCACGGTACGCGGGTCCGTCGACACCGCTGAGTTCGCCGGGGTCGTCGGAGGCGGTGGGGTCGCCGGTACCGGTCGGTCCGCTTCGGCGACTGAGGCCGCTGGGGTCGTTGGGGGTGGTGAGGTCGCCGGTACCGGTCGGTCCACTTCGGCGACTGAGGCCGCTGGGGTCGTTGGGGGCGGTGGGGTCGCCGGTACCGGTCGGTCCACTTCGGCGACTGAGGCCGCTGGGGTCGTTGGGGGCGGTGGGGTCGCCGGTGCCGGTGGAACCGCCTCGGAGTTTGCCGCGTTATTCGCCTCGATCCGTGCGCCTGAAACCGGGGCCACGGAATCAGTGCGGGCATCGTTCTTCAGGTCGTCCATGCCCGGTTCTGTGTCCGCTTCGGTGGTCCTGTCAGTGTCGACCATGTCACAGGCGCCGACGAGTTCGATTCCGCCTCCGTGGAATTCATCATCCACTCCAATGTCCGACGTCACTTCCGATGCCGCTGCGGCAGCCGCGGCTGCTGCAGGACGGGGCTGACGATCGGACATGCGAAGGCCTGCGCATTCACATCAAATGCAGAGAAGGGGGGGGGGGCGTCAGCAGGCACTCACACACAGCGTCCGGTAAGATGGCAGATATAGAATCTCCAAAAGGAGAAGATCTACGTGGAACACGACGGAGCGACAATCGCCTTATGCGCACGCGGGGAGATGCATGCGCGCTCGGCACCAGCAGCAGCAGCAGCTGCTGAGGCAAAGTCTAAAAATATGGGTGGCGGAGAGGAGTTGGATGAAGGCGAGCGGGGACGGGCGGAAACGGCTGGGGAGGGATGAGGCGTCGGAGCCGGCGCTGGAGGGCGTTCAGCGGCGGCGGAGGTGGCGGCAGAGCCGGTGGCAGAAGCGAATTGAAGTGCTGTGAACTCTCCGTGGCCATAGATCTTCACTTTCTCGCAGCGCATGGCGGATTCGAAGGTCAAATGATCGACATCCAGCCAACGCGAGCCATCGCAAGCTGAAAGACATGAACAATCATCGGTCGAACTTTCAGCGGCATATTTAGATTCTGACAAACGGAGATTCCCCGACTCCCCCTCACCTGAAACAGTCCCGACGACGGCAACGGGAACGGTCGCGGGAACGGGTGAATCCGGAGCGGAAAGAATTTCGGCCCCCTTCGGGTGGTTTTTTGAGTTCATGACCGTCCTGTGCACAGCGGCAGGAAATTCAAGACGGCAGAACGCAGCGTAGGTGAGCGTGCGGATGCGGAGGAATGAACATTGCGAGAACACAAGGGGGAACGAGACGACGGCTACGAATATGCAGAGGGGTGTCGACATGCGTCAGAGGAAGGAAATAGAAAAAAGGAGGGCGGCGGGGGTGAATCGGTCATAGAGGGGAGGCGATCCTCCTGTCAAGGGCGCGCTTAAAGGCTGCCTCCGAGATGGATGACAACTCATCAGCAGATGCAGCAGCAGCAGAGGCGGCGGAAGCAGCAGCAGCAGAGGCGGCGGAAGCAGCAGCAGCAGATCCGCCAGAGGGGCCGTGCGCGGAGACGGGTCGGGCAGAAACGGCCTCGGCCTCGGTTGCCACGGCAGCGACGGACGCCTCAGCGGAGAAAAGTTCGGAGTATTCGGTTGATGAGAGGCGCGACTGCGGCGTTTCGATTGAGATGTCCGCGAGTGGCCATCCTATTTCGCCGATATCTGACGTTTGGTCCGTTCGGGTCAACTTCCATTCCGAATCTCGCGGGACCAAAGTTAGCCCTTGTCGCTGTGTAGTATCTTCTCTTTCAAGCAGCTGTTCGTGCTCTTTGGCCAGCTCGGCGCCGATTTTGAATGTGTCGACACCGAGTTGTATGAGCATGTTCTTTAAAACCAATTCACGGCCGGTCATCCTGTGGTACAGACGTGCGTACACCTGACTTGATAACCCTATTCCCACGACGCGGTCACCAAGATGTGGCAGGTGCTTCAGTGCGTCGGTTATATCTTTCGTGTATTCGCTGATTCCCAGCGTTTGGTCAGGTGTCATTGCCGTATATTCCGCGCAGGGGGGATGAAACTCATGGTTGAAGTAGAAGCGATCGGAATTGTTCGGTACTGTTTCGATCGCAGCTGCCAAGGCCGCGGCTGCGGCCGATCCCGCGGCTGCGACCGATCCCTTTGGTCTCCCTCGCGGACGCTGTTTTTGTTGTGCCGCCGCGGAGCCCCCGTTCTTTTTGGCGTTCGACGTCGACGATTGAGATTCTCCGGCTGCGGACTCGACGTTGTCTGGCTCCTTTCGTTTTCTGCGTGGCTTTAGCGTTGTAGCACTTTGTCCCGACGATGCCGCGCCGTTAAACTTCATCTGTGCGGTGATCAAGGCCGTGTCTTTTTTGGGCTTAGGCTTTGGGCCAGACTTATTGTGAACTCGGGGAACGCATTCGAGTTTATGTTTCTGACAGCGCTGACAAACCCCGGACTCGCCGATTTTGCATTTGACCTTTCGATAGGCGCACCCTTCGCATGCATTCGGTGTCTTTTCATCCGTCGCTGTGTTCTTCGTCTTTTGTTTTTTGGCTGCCGGTTGAGCTCCGATACCGTTTGGGGAGGTCCTTCCCTCAGTGTTGTCCGAGTCCGATTCGTTATCGTCTGATTTCGATCCCATGTCACCCGTCGTTGCGGCCGCCGCAGCCGCCGCAGCCGCCGCAGCCGCCGGAACCATCGTTTCACCGTCCGCCTCGCTGCTACCGAGTGATAGCAACCCTTCCGCTGCTTTACTTGTGTCGTTCATGGCCATATCTGTGTACGCCAACTTGCACACGTGCACATACACCACGCACACCGGGCACACACTGTTCAGTAAACCATCGAGTCACGCGAGGTGGTGAAGGGGACGTCTTGATGCGAACGGACGAGAGGGTTGCGATGTGCTATATACACGAACAGGATGGAGGAGGAAATTTGGAACGGTGAGCACAATAGTAGGAGAGGTGGAGCAAAAATGAACTGACGCATACGAGCTGTGGAAGGTGTAAAAAGGGGGATCGGATGACTCTTAATCGTCTTTCATATCGATGAATCCAAGTGGACATCTTCAGTGCGCGTATGCAGCCGCGGCTGCTGCAGCGGCACCATAGATGCCACCGGCGGGAGGCGGCGGTCGTGACTCGTACGCGAGTCTGCGACACCCCTTAGCTCTCGCAAAAGGGGTACTTCGCAGCAGTTTCCCTGTACCCCGCGGGGCCACTGCTGATTCAGGAGTTGAGGGGGGCGATATCACACGCCTTTGTACTTCTGCGGCTGCTGCCGCCGCCGCGTCGCCACCACCGTCACGAGCGGGTGTGTCAGCGATGTCTTTGTTTGGGGCGGATGTGACAAACCGCAGACGAAGCGCCCGGGTCACATACTCAGAACCGGCCCACTTCTTCATGGCTTCCTCTTTATCGGTGACCGCTTTGTCTGCGACTAAAGTGGCCAATTCACGTGGAAGACATTGCAATGAGGTCTCCACGGCTTTACACATCAATTCGACCGACACGACTGTGTCGACGTATTTTTTCGTCATGCACTCGGCGGCTTTCGGGTTGCGATCGATATTGATGGTCAATCCGGCATCTACCATGCAATCGGCTACATGGTCGTCTTCCGCGACGCGTTTGATGAATTCGTCAGTCTCACAGACGACTGCGTTGCAATGTCTGCCATTGCAGTACACCGAATGCACCGAAGCCGATGTGCTGTCGCGATCAGAGATCACTTTCGTGACCCCCAGTACGACGCGGAGATACCTGGCCAGGTAGGCGGTGTCGAGCGGTGCGACCGTATAGATTAGCTTACAGTCGGACGCGAACCCGCCGTGAATGGCCAGAGCAGCAAAACCGAACTCCAGTTCCACGAGTTCCCACTGATTCAGGACCTGTCCGAACTCAGCGACAGAACAGCCGGGGCGCACGTCGCGTAACTTGGTGACGCGAGTCGTCAACGGTAAACCGTAGCATTCGCCAGGGCGGGCCTGCGTCGGTGTGTGGTCGACGGACTCGGGGGCGGTGAATCCAGACGTGCGTCGCAGCCACTCCTTCAGTGGGTCCGGCGCGTTCAGCAGGAGCGTAATGAATGCCTTGGACTTGAGACAGGCTTTTCCCGAATTGGAATAGACTCCCCCGTTCAAAAGCGCTTCCACGCAGTCTTTTGCGTGACCAGGACTGTTGCGGTACAGCTCACATAGAGCCATGCCAAGTGCAGTCCCTTCGACGTCTTCGAGGAAATAACAATCGTCCGACTGCAAACTTTGCATTCTGAATTTCGAAACATCAACGTTCTTAGTGTCAGACCCACAGAGGGCGATGACTGCATTCGACAGTCTGAAACGCTCGCACGTCTTGCGATCCTTTTCTGATAGCACCTCCCATGCAACTACTGTTCGTTCCGCAGCCATACTTCCACACGAAGTTCTTCGTAAGCGGCAGGCCGGATGTTGTCTGTGTGGTATGAAACACAACACACAACGCAAAAAGCGAGCGACAGGCGGACATGGGAGTGAGTTAATCAGCCGATCGAATGCACACGTGCGTACAATGGTGCCCATCAAGCTATTTCGAAACAGAGGCGTAGATAGACGAGAAAAGAGGCGTCATTGTGTGCGCCGAAGAAACATCGGCGGCAGCAGGGCCAGCGGCGGCTGGGGGGCCACAGGGAGCGCCCGTGGCGTTCACAGGTCCGACGATGGACCGACGGTAGTGACCGCACGTAATGGACTCTTTACGCCACGTTGGCCATTCGCTCGGATCGCTTTCCTCACGCCGGTTCCGTGTATGAAGATCTCCTGGGCACGACACTCCCGTACATACAGCGTCGCCTCATTTTCGATGATGAGTGTCCCGCGCGACGCCGCATCCGCCGTGTTTATCTTCTCGATCAGAGCCATGACGCCACTCCCCAGCTTGACCACGATGCCATTGGTGGACGGAGTGTAAAGTGGGCGATCGTCGGGGAGTTTAAGATTGACATCTCCCTTGGCCGTTATGGGTTCGCCGTTGCAGTTCATGTTCCCGTGAATACACGGTGTAACGGTTACATCTTCTCCGGTATGAATGATGTTAGGTTTGCAAGTACATCTCTTATCGCCAACAGGTGCTGCTTCTTTGGACATCTGTGACATACCACACACACGAGAGGGAGAGAAAGTGCGCACACACACACGGAAGTGAATCAGCAGACGGCGTGTACGAGTGTGAGAGAACACGTGTGCTTAGTTGCCGCAATGGCGCAGCCGATTCGCATAAGAACATGAAATGGACAAAATAGCCTAGCGACATCAGCAGTCCGCATCGCCGCCGCCGTTGCCGTCGAACCGCGCGGCACCTATGTGCGCGGTTATCCACAGATCTTTCCGACGCGCTCCCACAACGCATACACCCAATCGAGCATTTGCACCAGAGACGGATCGCGCGAGGTCGGGTTCGCGACACGTAAGGGGATACCATAACGGCGGACCCGTTCGGCCTGATTCATCGCTGCGCTCTTCAGGCACTCAGAATGGCGAGAGCCAAATTCCGCCCATTTGAGCAAACGCTCGATGAATGGGTGTGTGGGGTAGTTCTCTTTCGCGTACTTTTCATCTTCACTCGACGCGACGGGCGGTTTCTGTTGACGCATGTTCTCAAACTTGATTTTGTTGGAACATACCCGTTGGCCGCATTTGTCGGACTCCACCTTTTCGTGCAACACCAGCGGCCAGTCCTTGGACTGCGCACACATTGCCCGATACGAATCGATGCCGTCCATGATTTTGACGATTCGGAATGCGTAAAACTCACGGAACGTCTTCGTCTGGAGGAAGGTCTTCGCCTCTTCGAGGTTCTCCCAGTTCACACCGTCGATGAGCGCCCACAGGTCGCGCTGCACTTCTTCAGAGTACCCCAAGTGGTCGATGCTCATACAGTTCTTTTGCATGGCCTGTTGGCGCATACCACAGAGAATCTCCTGCGCCGACGGGTGGACGGATCGCACCTCTTTCGCGGGTCCGTCCATAACGACATAACACGTCTTGCGCATGTGATCACCTTCGGCCAATTCGGACCCGCCATAACTCAAACGCTTCGCCACCGCGGGGTTATTCTCCCACCACTGCTTAGCCGTCGACTCTGCTGCCGCAACTGACATTTTAGTGTCTTTGTCTGAATTCGTCGCCGCCATGATATGCGTGTCGCTCGCGCGATCTGAACACACACACACACACACACACACACACACACACACAGACAGCGTGAGCACGCGCGCGCATAAGGTAGGACGGGGTAGCGCGAATTGGTTTTCGGATTTGAGGTTTTTTTACAAACGAAGAACACAAACACTTGGGTGACCATCTAAACGGACACAGACAAAGCACCGGCGGCGGCGACTGCGACGGCTGTGGCCTCATCGCATAAGCGCGGGCACCCTATGGCGTGCAGGCAGTCGATGGCCATCGCGCGCCACAGCCGACCATAGTCAACGGCCGTAGTGGCAGCGGCAGCGGCGGCCGCGTATGCAGCATTCGGTGTCGGCGCACCGGTTTCTGGGCGAACAGCAGCCGCAGTCGTAGCCAGAGCCGTAAGGTGCGCGCGAGAGGCGTTCCAAGTTTCGCGCAGTTCTTTGAGCCGTCCTGCCTGCGAGTGCCGCATCTGCAGTCTGTTCAGATCCTGAATCAGCCGCCTATGATACAACACGGCGGCGCGCGCAGCGTGTTCCATCCGCACGGGGCCGTGAACGGGCGCGGGTGTGGCTGTGTTCGCAGCCGCGTCTGTGGCCAAAGCCGAAGCGGAAATGAACGCCGCACCGTCGCTCTGTGCATTGGCGCGCAGGCGACAGTGACAAACACAATTGCAGCACAGCATTAAGCACAACGTTTCGGCACAACAGAGAAGTTCGCGGCAGAGCAATCCGCCAGCGCGTGCGCCGACGTACCCGGTACCATCCGCCGGTATTGCCAATGACAACGCACGTGCCACGGAACGGCTCCGGTAACAAAGCGGTGACGTGCAATGAACTCAAGCGCTTCCGCAAAACGCGACGAACGCCATCGGCATCACCCACACCCGCCGCAGCAACCGCGCCAGTACGCGCAATGGCAGGAGTCGGTGAAGCCGTTACTGTGCCGGCCGTGACCATAGTAGTCACTGGCAGATGATAGTAATCAAAAGTATCCGGACTGCACCGCGCACAGGACACAACGCAGGAGATGAGCATCACGGTGGTGAGAGTGTGCGGTGGTGGTGTTGGTGGTTTTGGCATACAATTTGATGCCGTTGCGTGCAAAGGCCGCTTTGAGTTGTACGATTTGATCGCGCACCTGAGCGCTGGACCGACGCGCGGAATAGAAGTGGTACAGCCAATCGCGTTCACCCAACACACGGAAGAACTCCATCACTTGCGGCGTGGCACTCACAGGTACCTCCTGTCCGGTGGCAGAGATTCGTGTGTACAGCAGTTCGTCGACGTCGATCAGCACATCCAACTGCTGCGACAGCAGCCGCATCATACCCATTCGCATCACCAGATTCTGCAGCCAATAGCGTCTCGCTGCCACACAGTACACGCGGTAGTGCATGACCGGAGCAACCGACTGTGCGTCCGGCGCCGCCGCGGCACCCGCCGCAAGGCGCACAGGGGTGGCCGTGATATACACCAAAAGCTCTTGCTGTTGATCGTCGTCGTACTCAACTTCTTTGATAGAGCCAGCACCAGTGCCCGCCGTTTTGAGTTTGAGTTTGCGAAGTTCGGCCCGTGACTGTGCTTGTGATTGCGCGAAGAAATTGGTGCAGCGAAAGACGACGGTCGACCATGGGTCTTTGGAGAGCATCCGCAGTGTGTGACTGGCGGGTGCGTCGACGGTGAACTCAAACGCCAGTTTTGAAGCACCGCGACCCGATTCTCTGCCGGGACTATCGAAGTACCACCGGAACGCGCTGATGATGTGTTCGGAGTTCGCCTCTGCCACCAGCGTGAAGCACCGCGACCTGAACACGGACACAGCGTCGCGCACACACACGCCAGCGGCCACATGACATCAGCGCACACCAAGAGCAGGATCTGCGCTGTGCAGTCATACACGTGGTGGTTGGGGACGATCTGCGGATGCAGAGGATTGGCTTTAAAGTTCGACACTGGAAACAGTTTCGACACACGCCCTGCGCTCACACCGCCCAGACCGGCCGCATCGGTGCCGCGAGGGCGCGGGAACTGCACTTCCATGACGTGTTGACCCATACCGCCCTCAAACGAAGGCGTCCAAACTGAACCGCAAACACCAACCACCACCATCACCGCCATACGGTATCGCACGTACACACCGGTCAGCAGCACCAAACAACCAAGGCCAACGACAATGCAAATGCACTTACGGAGCTCCGCATCCACGTCCGCATCAGCACCGACCGGCAGCGGTTCGGCCGTGACCGCGTTGTTCGCGGTGTTCGGAGTCGGGGCAGCGACTTCGGTTATCGCCCGATTTGCGGCGACCGTCACGCCCACAGCAGATGCCGCAATGGCCTGCAGACCAGCGACGACGACGGGGTTTACCGATGGCGCGGACGTAAATATGGCGTCCAAATTCGGCTGCAGCGCGTGCGCATTGGATGCCGGTACCGGCGGCGGCAGCGGGGGCAGCGGCAGCGGGGTCGGAAGCGGTAGTAGTTTGCGCGTCGGCGAACGACTTTTCGATGCGCGCCGGTGGTTATGGTCCGGGGAGTTCGAACGCCGGTTGCGCGAATGACGTTTAGCACCGGGGGCGTCCGGAGCGGCCGGTCGGGCCATGGGGCTTCGGGGGCGGCCGCGGTTTGGCGACGCGGGGTTCTTCTGGCCCTCTTCCATCGGAATGCAAGGCCAATCCGATGAGGCGGACGGCGACCACGACCAGGACGTGAGCTCGCGTGTGTCGACATCGATCGGTGCTGCCGAATGCTTCGCCGGAGACGGGCCCACATCAGCCTGTGGCGCAGCAGCCTGTGGCGCGACGGACCCGACTCTTGCGTGCACAGTCGTACTGGCATGTGCCACGACGCCCAGAGTTGTATGATGCGACGTTGACGGCGTCAGCGGCGCAAGTGGCGGCGCGGAGGCGAGAACCATCTCCAGCGATTCGTTTCGTGGTAGACGAGTCACTGCGGTCGTCTTTGCCCTGGGCGGAAGCGTCGGGGCGATAAGCCTATGCAACGCTAACATCGTGAATGCCGAGCGGTCCGATGCGAGCATCTGATGCGCACACACAGAACACCGACCGACCACGTAGATGGATTGGCAAGTGAGCAACAGGATCGGCAATCGGACAACAGCGTAGAGAGAGGGGAAAGAGACAATGGCGCACAAGGGCGAGTCGCAACGGTTTTTCGATGCACTGAAAACGCACACGAAAAGTGAACAGATGATTGGCATATGGCAGAGAGGCGGACAGCTGGCGCGCGGTGTGTGTGTGAGCGGTCGACGCCTGAGAGGGTCGCTCTCAATTCACGTCGCGGTTTTCGAGAATAAACGTGATTTGGGACGCCACAGGGTCGCAGTATCTACTGACGTTTTCATCGAGCATCGACGCACTGAATGGGGCCGGAAACGCACCGCTGGTCTTTCCACATTCCCCGCAGTTGACTTCGGTACCGACCAACACATACCGCTCCTCATCACATACGAAACGCAATCGGCCGTCGATGACCCTGTACTGGTGCTTATCACGTACGAAATGCACCTGGTCGTCGACGACCTCGATTTCGTACTTATCCTTCATAACCCCGAGGGAGTTTTCGAAGATCCAGCGAATCGTCCGATCTTTATGTCGCAGACCCACGTCACAGTGAAATTTGCCGTACCCGAAGTGAAACACCGCGTCCAGGCCGTTACTGGAACTCATGCGCTCTTTGTGACACCAATCGTCACATTTGAATTTCGGCGGAACCTTAACCATGGCATCGATCTCCTTATAGATGTCCGTTGGGGCCGGCCATGCGACAGCAGCAGCGGGTGCTGCGACCGCTGTTGTTGTTTCCGTCTGACGCGGAGCGGTGGGCCAAGAAGACGCCGATGGTGGCAGCGGCGGCAGCGACTTCCGCGGCGGCAGGGGCGGCAGAGGCGGCAGGGGCGGCATCTGCTGGCAGCTTTGGGTGGCGTAAAGATTCGGCAGCAGCGCGTGCGCATTGGACGTCGGCAGCGGTGGCACCGGCGGCAGCGGCGGCAGCGGCAGCACCAGCGGCGTCGGGAGCGGAAGCGGGGCGTACTGGTCGGGTGTGGGGTTGCACGTTGGTGAACGGTTCGGATCCGGAGAGATCGAACGACGACTGCGCGGGTGGCGCCGAGCGGCCGGGGCGTTCGGAGAGGCCGAGGCTGCCGTGGCGGCCGGAACGCTTCGGAGGCGGCCACGGGTTTGCGGTGTGAGGTGATTTTGAGCTGCGCTCATTGTATCTCTATGCACACACACATACACGCGCACAAAACACGAACGCAGGGGCAGAGACGGCAGAGTGTCAGCACGTGCACACACGCACCATTGCAAGTCGTATGAGGGGGAAAGAGACAATGAACGATACGATGCACTGAGGAATGAATGGAAAACGCATACAAGAGTGAACAAATGAGTGACGGACACGCGCATGTGCAGAGAAAGAATGAAAAACAGAACGGTTCTCAGACGCGCTGAGAGAGGGTCATCAGCCGTTCGAAACCGTCGCCTGACGCTCAGCAGCGCGTTTCTGGCGCGGAGGTGCACGACGCATCGGTGCGTACCGACACCGCTTCTGCTCCGTCAACTCAACGAGAGCTCGAGACGCCTTGACCGCAGCAACTTCCCTGTCGCATGCGTGCTTAATCGCCTTCTCTTCGAACTTGGCCGCGAGGGCCCTCAGAGCAGCGGCCTGACGAGACCTGGACTCACGAGCTGCGTAGATGATATTGCACTTTAAGTTTTCCCTGGCCCAGGGACCGTGCGTTGGGTCAGTCGGGAAACGACCAGGCGGAAATTCGGGATGCCGAAGTTCGGCCTTCGTCTTGGCCTCGCTCGCATCCAGGAGTCCGTTCGCCGTAACCATGAGGGCGTCGAACGCGGAGTCGAACGGATCGGCGACCGGTTTCTCCTCAGTGTCGTCATCGCCGTCGTCGGGTTCAGGCGGCGCTGCGATGCGGGACGGCGTATTCAACGGCACCGTCGCAGCAGGCGGCGCTGCGATACGGGACGGCGTATTCAACGGCAC
This sequence comes from uncultured Phycisphaeraceae bacterium, assembly GCA_964527265.1. Lineage (GTDB taxonomy): Bacteria > Planctomycetota > Phycisphaerae > Phycisphaerales > Phycisphaeraceae > CAZGOM01. Next base: position 24,131 of record CAZGOM010000039.1, read on the forward strand.
CGTCGCAGCAACCGGTGCGACGTTGGGGGGCGAAGCCGTGGCGGCAGCCGGCCACGGCCCTGGCTCCGAAGACGCCGTAGCAGGTGCTGCGGGCCGGTTCGATGGTCCAGACTCCAGCTGAGTCGGAGGTGCAATAGCCGGTGCGATTGATTCGGTTTGCTGCAGAGTGCTCATGTGTACTGCAGAGGGCACGCACAGACACGCACAGACGGCAGAGTGTCAGCACGTGCACACACACCGTTGTAAGTCGTACGAATGTATTTTCCAAGGTTCGAATGAAAAATGAGACAGAAACACACACAAAGGTTCAGAGAATCGTCGCCGACGCGTTAGCGTCCAGCAATGCGCATCTTACGCGGGTACCGTCGAATCGGCCCATATCCCTGCGAACCCACTGCTGCAAAAGCGGCGGCTGCCGCATCCGCGAGATCCGTCGATTGAGCGCGTGCGTATTCCGATGCCTTTGCTTCGAACTTCTCCGATAAAAGTCGCAGCGCACGAGCGCTGCGGCTCGCAAGGTGCGAGGCACTGCTGTGCAATTCAGCTCTCCGCCGTGCGAAGTTGAAGTCCAGTTCGAAAGCGCTCCCGTCTTCATCCACCCGCGCCATGCCGGCCGCGATGATCTTCTGTCGCGCTTTCGCCGCCCTTCGTTCGAAGACTCCGTTCACCAAGCGCATGAGGTCATCGAATTCGGACTTCGTACGAGTTTCCCGCGGTTCGGTGTCGCTGTCAGTGTCGCTGTCAGTGTCTGTGTCGGTGTCGTCGGACGTGGGAGTCGAAGTCCGATCCACAGTTGTGGTCGTTCGTACCGCCGCCGCTCCTGCCACCGCTGCCACCGTTGCTGTCTCCGACGTCCCAGATGACGACGATGCGGCTGTTATCATTGCTGCCATACTGCTGCTGTTGGCACAGCGTCACACACACACACGCGCACACACAGTGAGCAGCGGCGAACAGGCGCAAAAGAGCAGGTCCACAATGGTATTTTCGAATGAAAAAACGCACAAAAAAGTGAACAGATGAGCGGTGGACACGACAATAAGCAGTTAATCGGCGCGGTCGTCGTCGTCGTCACTGACGACAATCGGAGTGCGAACGCCGCCGCCAGCAGCAGCAGCAGCAGCAGTAGCAGAGGATAAAGAGGCGCGAGCGGTTGGGTGTGCTGCGGGTGCAACGGCGGGTGCCGAAGAGGCGGACTCAGGGGATGCCATGTTTTCCCGCGCGGCGGAGCAGGTGAACGGCGAACCCAGGTAGTCCGGGTCGCCGCAGTTGCGGTCGTGACAGAAACGACATGGCACATGGCGAGTGGGGAGGGAGGGCGAAAGTGGGGGCAAAGGGGGGTGGTTGCGGGCCGCGGCGGCGGACGCAGCGGCAGAAGCGGGGTGTGTCATGTTTTCCCGCGCATCGGAGCAGGTGTACGGCGAACCCAGGTAGTTCGGGTTGCCGCAGCCTTCGTCGCGACAGAAACGACAAAGCGGGTGTCGAGGGTCGGGTGAATGGGGTTGGAAGCGGCGGGGACGGATAAAGGGGCGTGAACGAGGGCTCGAACCGGAGGCGGCAGCTGCGCGCGACGCGCTACCACCGCCAGCAGCAGCAGCAGCAGCAGCGGCGGCGGCGGCAGGAGCGGCGGCGGCTGAGGAGGAGGCGATGGGAGAAGCAGAGCGCGTCATGTTTTCTCGCGCCTCAGGACATATAAACGGGTAGGGGTAGTCCGGGTCGCCGCAGTCCGCGTCGCTGCAGAACTGACAGATGACGCGGGGAGGGTGCGAACGAAAGCGGGATCGAGAGCGAGAGCGAGAGCGGGAACGGGAGCGGGAGCGGGAGCGGGAGCGGGAGCGGGGACGGGAGCGGGAGCCGGACGCAGCGACAGCGAGCGGGTGTTTCGTTTTGTAATGCGTACTGATCGTGTTATACGGACCCGTCCACTCACACGCCGCGCACGTAACGACTTGGTCGGCCATGAACTTCAACAGCATGACATACTCTGATAGTCCCGAGAGTGAAGTGCAGCTGCTCTTCGTGATCGCACAGCGACACGTTGGACACGTCCGATTGATGTCCAACCAAGCGGCAAGACACGATCCGCAGAAGATGTGTTTACCATTGCAGGGCGACTGCACTCCGTCGACGACGAGCTCCCTACATATGGGGCACTCCAAACAGCCGGCGTCCAGAGTCGTGATCTTTGCCATGACCTGAAACACGCAACCGACCACTACGCACCGTTCACACGGAGTAGAGAGAGAGAGAGACGATCAGCAGCGCAAAGGCATCGGTTCGAAACGACAGTTGGAAAAAAGGTAAAGAGAACAGAGCAGTGAGCAGCAGCGACGACGAGAACAAAAGCAGCGACAGAGAGTGTCACGGAATGAAGCCGGGCGCGCGCCTTCAAGGGCTGCCGTTGCTGTCGTCAGACATCGGGGCCGGCAGTTCGGGCGACGGTTGTTCGTCACAGTATGAACTGGCGCTCGCGAACTCACGAATCGCGTCGTCTTTGTGCATCTTCGCTTTCAACACGAAGGCGTACAAGTCCCGCGTGAGTTTCTCATCGAACCCTATGATCTCATCCGCCTGTGCAGAGATCATATGCACGATGATGGCTGCAGACGCATTGTCTTTGTGGCGCATGAACACGAACGGAGTGTACTTATCACCGAGTAGAAATTTCGTTTCGAATTCGGCGCATTTCCGAATGTACGAGTCGGCAAATCCGTTCACGCCCTTCCGGACGACCGCGACTTCATTCGGCGGGTGGTAGGTTATGGCCACGAACGCCCACGGTCCAACGTCGTCGCCCCAGGTATTGTGTCTCTGCGCGATCGTCAGCCACCGTTTGGCCGTGCGTTTGTTCTCCCAATAGTCGCCAAACGCAGGCGATTTCACAACGGCCGGACCTTCCAGTGGCGAGTCGGCCGTAATGACTTGCACGCGAACGCCGGCTTTAACGTGTGTGACGCCTCGGCCGCAGTTGCCTCCGGCCGGTGTCTTGGGCGAAGTGTACACGGTCTTCGGGTCGCATACGAACTCGACACCGGGGAGCACCAGACGTCCACCGCCTAAGTCCATCGGCGTCGTCGGACTGCAGTTGGATGCGAACACTCCGCGACACCAAGACTCTGCTTTATAAGCGGAAGCGCTTGACACAGCGCTTGACTTCGGGTCTACTGCTGCCGCCGCCGTTGCTGCCGTCAGTGCCGACGCAGTAGACGCGGATGCGACTGACGGAACAGCGGCGGCATAAACGGAACCGCTGCCACTACCGTTGGACGGCGGTGCGAACTTGTGTTCGGCCGAGGACTTGGCGGAGACAGCGTCGGCAGCGCCGTAGTTGTGGACGCGCGCAGTGACCGCCGTCATTCGCTTACGCGTATTTTGTCGCCGCATGTATCCACGTACGATAGTCCGATTCAGATTGAACATGATGAATCTAACACGACATATGCCCGCACACAGCGCAAGGAGGCACAGACGAAACAGAAAAAAAAGTTGAGTACAACACCAACACAGCAATAACAGCGCAGCAGTGTAGGCAAGAGGGCGTGGCGCGACCGCTGCATAAAAAAATTCCTGTGAGTGCGTGTGTGCGCGTGCGAGTGCGGAAGCGGTTGCATCAGCGAGTGGGTGTGTGCGCGTGTGTGCGTAGCACGACGGCGGCAAAAAAATTCACGCGCGTATGCGTGCAGGGGTGGTAAGGGAGGGGGAGGGGGGGGGGAGGTTTGTTACTATATAATTTCTTTGAGGGCCTGTGACGTATACGTACACGTACGTACACACGCAGACACACGAGGGCGCACACACAGACACAGTGAGTGAACAGGCACTTGAGTACGAAGCACAAGGGCGTCGAAAATGGAACGAACAGGCGGAATCGCGCGCGTGCTGGCGCAAATGAACACAACAGAGTGGTGGCACTCAAAGTCGCCCCTTTCCTCAGTCGTCAGTCAGATCGATGACGTCAGAAGAAGGGGTGGGAGCGCGCGTTTCAGTACAAACGTTAACGCGAGAAGGGGAGCGAGAGCGCGACCTGGAGCGCGAATCGAATCCCATGAAGCGGCGGTGCTTGGACGGCTGAGGGGATCGCGAGCGCGAACGCGAGCGCGAAGGCGAAGGCGTGGGTGGAACGACATCGGTACCGCCGCCCACGCTTCCGCCGACCGGACCGCCAGCGCCCGCACCACCGCCGACCGCTGGGCCGCGTCCCACTGCGTCAGCATCGTCGCCCGCACTACGGGCCACGCCACCGCCTGCCACAACTTCAGCCGCCGCTGACGCGGTGTACACAGATTCGACCAACGCAACAGCGGCAGCATGGACGGAACGACCGCCGCCGGCCAACGGCTGTGCGATATTGGGCACGGCCGAGAAATCGGCGGCGACACGGCCTGTGTGGATGCGCACGGTGACGGCCGTCACTCGCTTACGCGTATTCTGTCGCCGCGTGTACGCACGCACGATGGTCCGATTCAGATTGAACATGACGTTGACGCGCAGACTACACACACACACACACACACACATCCGCGCACCGCATACCCCGCACGGAGACAGAAAAGAGTCGAACACATCATCAGCACAGCAGCGACGGAAGCAGCAGCACCGTCGGCGACGCAGTAGCAGCAGCAAAAGGTTGAGCGCGGGCAAGAACGCGTGGCGCATGCGCGGCATAAAAAAATTCACGTGAGCGCGCGTCAGGCGTTGGACAGAGTGTGTGTGTGTGTGTGTGTGTGTGTGTGTGTGTGTGTGTGTGTTTTACTCTGTCAAAAGACAACGGTGTGTGTGTGTGTGTGCGTGTGAGAGAGAGAGAGTGTGTGCATGTGTGCGCGCGTGTGGCAAAAAATTCGCGTGCGTATGCGTGTGGGAGAAGGAGGGGAGGTGGTGTTGTTACGGTGTAATGCTTTGAGGGCCTGTGTCACACACGTGTCACGCACACGGGGCATGGAGACAGACGGAGAGAGACGCAAACAGTCAGCATACACGCGGAGGGGAACGGACACCGAAAGGACGCGATGAGAACAAAAATGAGCACACGCACTTCACCGGCGCGCAGCAGGGCGTGTGCGCGCGTGCGCCGATGCGTCAGAGGTGGACTGCGCGGAAGTGTAAGTGGATGGCGGCACGCATCGGCAGTGTTCGTGTTCACACAGCACACACGGCGAAAGCGGGCGTTCCAGTACGGGCATGTCGTCGTCGCCGTCGTCCCGGCCCGGACGCGGCGAGTAGGAGCGCGACCGACGACGCTCGATGGTGTCGAGAGTACGCCTGAGCTGTTCACCGGAGAATGACGGCGAACGCCCACGCCCAATTGCTGTCGCCGCAACGACTCGTTGCGTCGAACGGCAATAGTGTTGCTCGACAGATGAGACAGCAGAGGACTGAACCTGCACACGGCCAGAGGAGGGCATACACACACGAACACGCACACACAAAACACACAGTCGTCGGTCAGGTCGAGGCAGTGTGGTTGGTGTCGCAAGCGGTCAGGCGGGGTCAGTCATACCGCTGTGTGTATGAGAGCGTCTAATTCGCTGTCGGCCTCCGTGTCGGTGTCAGTGTCGTCGTACAGATCGTCGGCGATGACAGCGGCAGTAGCGATGAACGTCGTCCGACCCGCCTTCACATCAACCCACAATCACAGCGCGACACAACGACGCCACGCCACACCGCCAGGCCACACAGCGTCAGCGCCACAGCACGTCAGCGCCACAGCACGTCAGCGTCACAGCAGATCAGCGCCACAGCAGATCAGCGCCACAACGTCAGCGCCACAGCACACCGCCACACCGTCACACCGTCACACCGCCACAGCGTCACACCGCCACAGCGCCACAGCGTCACACCGCCACAGCGCCACACCACACCGTCACACCGCCACACCGCCACACCGCCACACCGCCACACCGTCACACCGCCACACCGCCACACCGCCACACCGCCACACCGCCACACCGCCACACCG
>CAZGOM010000039.1:30186-37697 GCA_964527265.1 uncultured Phycisphaeraceae bacterium
CACACCGCCACACCGCCACACCGCCACACCGCCACACCGCCACACCGCCACACCGCCACAGCGCCACAGCGCCACAGCGCCACAGCGCCACAGCGCCACAGCGCCACACCGCCACACCGCCACACCGCCACAGCGCGACAGCGCCACACCGCCACCGCAGCACCACCACAGCAACACGCCACAACACAGCGTCGGCGCCAGCCACACCACCACCACAGCGTCAAACCACAGCACACAACACAACAGCACCACACCACAGAGTCAGCGCCACAGCAACAGCAGGACAACACCACACAGCGCAACGCAGGCCCACACCACCGCACCACAACGCCACCACCAGAGGGCGACAACGTCACCACCACAGCGCCACAACGCCATAACACAGCACCGCAACACACCACCGCAACACAACACGCATCAGCGTCGAACCACCGCAACGTCACATGCCAGCGTCACACACCGCGTCACAAACACGTCACAAACACGTCACAAACACGTCACAAACGCGTCACAAACACGCCACAGAGGCGCCGCAGGTGGGCGCAAGCGGGCACAGGCGTGGTGTACGTACCGCACAGCGGGCGGATGGCGGGAGAACAGCGGCCATAGCTTGTTGCTGCGGAATTTCGCCTACGGGCGAATGAGCAGGGCGGAGGGTTTGAGGGGCGGAAGGACTGGTTGAACGCGGTTGGTTGCTGCGCGGGGAGATTTAATTTGGTTGCTGCGGCTGGTTGCTGCTCGGAAAGATTTAATTAATTGCCAGATTTAACGGAAACTTTGGCGCAGGCATGGACTGGTTGATTTTCCTGGACTGGTTGACTTTCCTGGACTGGTTGATTTTCCGGGAAAACTCCCGGTTACTTTTTAAAACTGCGTAGCTAAAGACCGGATGATTTTCCGGGAGTGGTTGATTGTCCGGGAAAGCTTCCAGATATTGTTTTAAACCGAATTTTCGCAAGGCTAAACGGAAATATTGGGGCGTGGAACTGGTTGGATCTTCCAGGAAAGGCCTAAAATCCGGCCGCGGAGGATCTCTCGAGCGGCACAACGCGGAAGGTTTCAACGACAGCGACAGCGGCGTAATCACAAAACCATTTCGTCAGCGACCTCTACCGACGCCGCTTTTCTCCCGTGTTATGTCCCTGTTAACGTTGCCTATACATGCAGTACAGCAACCGACGCCCCCGCATGACTGCATCGAAAGAAGCAGCCGCATCGGTAAGAACCGTCGCGTCCGTGTCAGCGGTGACTGCCGGCCGTATCGAAGCGCTGCTGCTACCTCAGAACTGGAAGACTGTCTTCTCATGGAACACAGAGTGCAGCATGCTTATCGATGACCTCCGCGCGCTCGAATGTGATCCGCGTCACATCGATTCATCACTGCCGGACCTCACGCAATGGACAGGTTCTGTGCGGCCGGATTGGACGGCTGATGGCATGGCCGATCGCGTGGTACTGCCGGAAGGCATGGAATTCGTTAACCCGGTGTTTGCGTGGTTCTGTCTTTCACTGTGTCCGCACGCGACGGATGACAACGTGGCGGGTCTGTTTCACGTACTCATGCGCTGCGGCTGTGACAGCGCCAAAACTTTGGGCGCAGTGACCAGCACTGGCCGTGTCGTATTGCAGTTCGCCGCCGCAGCGTGTCGTGCTGTGCATGACCATTCCGAGGCCATGTCACATGTCGCAAAGTGTGCATTGAGGTTGCTCACTGCACACCCTAATCTGCCGCTCTTCGGCACCGCCGTTCCAACCGATCGGGACCGCGTGGTGCACGGCGGCAGTGGGCCGTTCTGCTGTGCACTGTGTACGATGATGTTCTATAACTTAGACGCTGCTGCGTTGGAGACGCTGTTGCGTCTGACGCCGGCCCAGCGCCTTGCCGTCCTCGATACACCGCACTCGGCGTTTGCACGCTTCGCCATACCGAAGTGTCCGCGTACATTCGCCGTACTATGGAGCATGGTGCGCGATCGCATGACACAGCCCGACTGCAGCGCCGCCGAATTGGACAGCATCATCGGCGGTCCGATCTACAGCGACGGCTATCGGTGCGGCGCTCTGGTCTCGGTCGCTGTCTATGGCGACGCTGATGCATGGCGGTTGGTGACAAATGTACACTGCCCGTTGGCCGCCGCACTCCTGCGCCACGCCAACGCCCATCCACAGTGGCAGTATTACAGTCCGTTGGAACTGTCGTACGTAATGGCGGATAAAACGGACAGCGAACGCGATCTTCGCTGCGCGTGGCTGGTGCCGCGTCTGTGCGCCGATGTGCTCAACTCATACGACCGACGTGGCTCTACTCCGGTGATGCGCGCTGCCCAATACACACTGCCCCGAACGCTGGCGGCACTGCTGGACCGCGGCGTGGAGGTGGATCTGTGCGCTCAAGGGATGGACTTCAAAGGCGATGATTTAATCGTACCCGATGCGCTGGCGCGTGCGGACACAAAGTTCATTGCCAAAACCGCTGCCGATCTGCTGCCCGCTGACGACGATGAAAAGCTGATGACGGCGCAGTTCATCCCCGTTGCTGTGCGGTTGCGGGCCGAAACCAAAGCGCAAATGGCATTGCGCCCTCTCATCGCTGCCGCTGTAATGCCGGCTCTGCATCAGCACGACGGGGCGAAAATGCCGCGCGAGCTCGTGGTTTTGTGCCTGGCCTATGCCGGTTTACCTGTACCACTTACCGGCGCCGGTTGCACTGCGTCCGCCATACGCACAGCGCCAGCGCCGGTGGCAGATCAGCCGGCAGCGGCAGCAGGGGCGGCAGGGGCAGGAGCGGACAACTTAAAGCCATCGCGGCAGATCACCGGCCGCAAGCGCAAATTGCCAGTGCCGGAGCCGTCAGCGATGCCGGCAGCGGCGGCGGCGGCGGCGGCAGGGACAGGAGCGGGCAACGTAAAACCATCGCGACAACGCAATGACCGCAAACGCAAATTCTAGAACCATACACTTAACCCACTTCGCCTGTTTTTCGCGTTCTGTTTCTGTCAATCTCTCATCGCATGACCATTCCCCACCAAACGCGCGTTCATGCGGCTTACATCGTTTGCGGATCGTCGGTGCGTGCGTGTAATCCGAACAGGATGTCTTCGGCAATCGAAACTCCTGTGAAAGCTGGGGCCAAACGTAAGATGTCTGACCCACCCTCGTCGGTCGCGCCCGGAACAACATCTCACGCGACGAAAGCGAAGCCTCCGGCTGCGGCTGCGGCTGCGGCGACGGCAGCTGCGGCTGCGGAACCGGTCGACCAAAAAACCAACGGAAAAGAAGGAGACAGCGGAGGGAAACGCCAACGTACCGCGACGTCTGCGGCTCCGCTTTCGCGTCAACGCCGTCTCGCTAAAGACATCCTGGACAGGTTCGGCAAGTATTCCATGACGCACGAGGAGTACATCAAAGCTGGTAGCCCCTCCAAACCTCCGCCGAGTATGTGCGTGCCCAACGCAGCACTACGAGACCGCATCGAAACGATCATTCAGCGCGGACGGCAACGCATGAACGAAGCACTCGCCGCCAAAAAAAAAGACAAATTCTTCGTGTCAGGAGCAATCGTTTCGGTCGTCCGGGAACGATCTGAAAAAGGCGTGACGTCAGGCCTGTCACACTCTTCCAGTAACATGTTCAATACGATCAAGTCGATGCGGATTCCCCTGAGCAGTGTCGTTCCCGGAACGACAGCGACGTGGGAGACACTCGATGCGAAAGATGTCCCGAAGACGCGAGACGCGTGTGCGGTGTGCCGAGGCAAACGGCTGGTGTTGCCGCAAAAACTGATGTGTGTTTTTCCGGAACAACATCGCGGAGTCAGCGACACTCGGTGTGACATGAAAACGGAGTTGCCGTCATTCGTTGATGCCCCCGTCGCAGAAAGTGCGCGATACACGTGCGATATGCTGGGATGTGCGTTGAAGACGTGCAGCAGTCAGTGTGGCGATGTGCTCAAAAAAGCGTATCCTATTCATCGCTGGACGGATTCGTGTGCTGATGAATCCTACGTCAGCACCATAGGCAGTGACATTGATGCCAGTTCGGAACCGGAGAGTTCCGATCAAGGAGAAGATGAGAGCGACGAGGACGAAGATCACGACGACGATGAGGATTTGTAGCCATAAGACGAAACCCATGGGCTCTCTGCGCTCATCTCCACACGCACACTCCACCCACTCCGCTCGACCACCCTACCACACCACCGTGTCACCTCCCGCGCCTCGTCCTCTGATCCTTTTGCGCGCGCGATGACTGTTCGTCTGTTCGCTTTCATTTCGTCTGCGCGCCTGTGTCTCTACGCTTTCAACGCCTTTGCACAGTTTGATTGAGGCAGTTTTTACGTTACACTCCCTCCTCTACTGCCGCGGTCTTTACTCATTTTACGTACTCGTGCGCGCATGCATGCGTCCGTGTGCATAGATATAGATGCAACCTGCGGAGAATCCATCCGGTAAAACCGTAGGCGGGAGGCGTCTATTCGTAGGTAATATACCGCGGGGAGCTTCCAACTTGGAATTGTACGCGGCGTTTAAGGGGGTTGGTCCCGCGGTCATCATCAAGCGCAAACGGATGTATGCGTTCGTGGATATGAGCACGCCGAAACTCGCGGCAGAAGCCGTTCGAAAGTTGAACAGAACTGTATCAGTGCGCTCACATACGCTTTTCGTCTATCGCGCCAAAGAGCGGCAGCAGGTGTCTCGTTCAAAATCACCTCTGCGACGCGCGGATGATGCCCGAAGCCGTTGCCGAAGTGGCAGTCTCGGTCGTGACGCGAACAGACGCTGGAGTCGCGGCCGAAGTCTCAGTCACAGTCGCAGCCACAGCCGCGGCCGCAGTCCCGATCACAGCCGCGACCGTACTGGCAGTCGGAATCGGAGTCGGAGCCGGAGTCGCAATCGTAACGTTAACAAACGCTGGAGTCGAAGCCGCAGTCTCAGTCGGAGTCGCAGTCGCAGTCGCGGCCGAAGTTTCAGTCGCGGTTACAGCAGAAGCCACAGTCGCAGTCACAGTCGCGGTCGAAGTCACGGTCACAGCAGAAGCCGCAGTCACAGTCCGAATCGGAACCGAAACCGAAACCGAAATCCAAGTCGTCGTCAGCGTGGTACCGGCCACTCCAATGCCGCACCTTCTACATATCAATACCCGACCCTGCCGCTGGCCTCGTCACTCGCTGCCGCCACCGACACTGCGCCCGCCCACGTACAGCCGAATGGGTTGACCTCTGCACGACCCGACTTTGCTAATCCCGTCCAGCTCCTTGTATATCCACAGCAGCAGCACCAGTCGTTCTTACCTGCGCAGCCGAACTTCGGGATAACAGCAGACACACGATACCAGTTCCCTTTCCTCATTGACTTCTCGACGTACCCAGGGCTGTACATGCCGAATCCGCCGTTTCTTTTCAACCCTCAGATTCCGCCGCCGACCACATAGTCACACACACACACACGCACACGCACGCATTTTGCCGCCATTGTCACTTCCCCACCGCCGCCGATAAGTAATAATCTGTGCATTTTTCGTCCGCTGCGGCGAATTGAACATGCGCATATACAAAAACATCTTCGCCGCTGACTTTTATTTTCATCTCTGTCAATCTCAATTATTCAATGTTCCTGTGCGGTGTACGTGAAGTCACAGCATGCTGACGCGTTGTGTGTGTCCGATGTGTGCAATCTCAGTCGCTCGATACGTACGAGATGGCACCTATTACGGCCGCCCGCATAGAAGCCCTGCTACTGCAGCCGCGTGACCCAGAAAAGGCCGGCTCGTGGAACCGCGACTGTGCCGAACTAATCTGCGACTTTCGCGCGTTCGAAGGTGATATCCGTCAGAACCCACCGAAGCTGCCAGACCTGACACGATGGACGAGCAACCTCAGGCCGAAATGCATGAAATGCACGGAATTCATCAATCCCTTGTTTGCATGGTTCTGTATTTCCAAGTGGCCAAAGGCGGCGGACGAAAACGTATCCGGCCTGTTTCACGTTCTCATGCGATGCGGATGTGACAGCACTGCCGCACTTGGCGCAACGACCCATGATGGCCGTGTCATATTGCAATTCGCGGCCGAATCTGCTGGTTTCATGTACGACGAGGACGAATATAGTGATGAGGACGATGATAATGATGATGACGAGGACGAGGACGAGGACCACGCGGCAGCAGTTGCAGCAAGATCGCGAAAGCGCGCACTGGTTCTTCTCATGAAAGAGCCCAATCTGCCGCTCTTTTCCGCCGCATCCGCCGCCGCCGCGCCGCCAGATCCGGACAGCGTGGTGGACTGTCTCAGCGGACCATACTGCTGTGCATTCTGTACGTTGGTGTTCAATCAGTTGGACACTTATGCAGTCGATGTCCTGGCGCGTATGACCCCGGGCCAACGTTTGGCCATTTTGTATGCGCCTCATTGGGGCTTGGCGTGCGCCTGCCGGTCCTCTTGTATGGGGACGTTCGTAGTCCTGTGGAAGATCGCACGCGATCGCATGATACAACCCGACTTCGGCGGCGCCTCTGAAATCGACCGCGTCATCGGCGGTCCGGCATCCGACGATAAATTTCGGCTGGACGCATTCACCGCCGCGGCTATGTTTGGGGATGGACACGCATGGCGATTGGTGACGGGAGCACATTGTCCATTGGCCGCCGCGATGCTCCGCCACGCGAACGAACATTCTGGACGTCAATATGTCAGCCCGATGACGGTACTCTATAAAAGTGAATTAAAGGAAGAGGAAGAAGATACCCGCGGAGCGTGGTTGGCGTCGCGTCTGAGCCTCGATGTGCTGAACGCATATGGCTTTTTTGGTCGCACTCCGTTGATGGTCGCCGCAACTTGTGGGTTCACCAAGACGTTGACGGCGCTGCTGGATCGCGGAGTGGACGTGGATCTGACCGCGCGGTGGATTGAAGAAGCAGACGAAGAAGAAAAAGAAGAAGAAGACAAAGGGTTCAAGTCAACCGTATTCGCGGCCGACACAGTGGAGCGCCCGGCTACATATGTGAAAACCGTAACCGCTGCCGATCTGCTACCCGAGAACAGCGAATCAGCAAATTTCCAGGTCATTGCCGCGCGACTCCGAGTCGAGACGAAGGCGCGATTTGAGTTGAATTCTCTCATCGCTGGCGCCGTGGTGCCAATTCTGAGAGCGGCCGGTGACGCGCAGATGCCACGCGAACTCGTACGTCTGTGTTTGGCATATGCCGGCTTACCCGAACCGGTGGATTTGTTCGCTCCACATCCAAGCGTCTGCGTGGGGGTCAAACGCGACGCCGCGACCGCGAATGCGGGATGTTCTGGTGCCAGCGTCGGTGGAAGCACCGAGCGGAAGGAAGGATCCCACCCGAAACGCACGCGTTTGACGTAACCGCTCCACACGGAACAAAGACCATCGTCAAAAGTTCAATGGTCAGATGATCTGCGACCGACAAGGGCAACCGAATCCGACTCACTTTTTCGCTTTCTCTCTCTCTCTCTCTCTCTCTCTCTCTCTCTCTCTCTCTCTCTCTCTCTC
>CAZGOM010000040.1:0-29922 GCA_964527265.1 uncultured Phycisphaeraceae bacterium
GGGATGATGGAGGTGGCGTGCTGGTCTGTGCCGTCGCTGAAGGCCAGGCCGTGGCCGGCGTTTTTGCGGGCCAGGCCGGTGGTGCGGTAGCGCATGACCAGGATGGGGTAGCGCTCCCAGAGGGGGGCGGTGGTGATGGGGCGGTACCAGATGTCCCTGCCGCCGGGCTCATTGATGACAAAGCGGGTGAAGCCGTCTTTGCGTGAGCACTCAACGGCCTGGTTGGCGGAATTCCAATAGGACCAGGGAAGGTCGAGATTGAGGATGAGGGTTTTGGCGGGGTCTTTGCTGTAGTCGTTGCGGGGTGCGGTGTTTTGCGTCCAGATGACGGGGGCGGGTTTTTCGACGGGGGTTTTGGGCGTTTTGGGGGCTTTGGCGGCAGGGGCGGGGGGAGGTGGCTGAGTGGGCTGGGCGGGGGGATTGGGGGCGGCGGGTGCAGGGGTAGGGGGGAGGGCGGGTGCGGGTTTGTCTGCCGGGTCGACTGGAAACCAGTTGTCCTTGCCGGTTGTTTGAGCGGAGAGACTGCCCGGGAGACACGCCAGTAGGAGGGAGGCAAAAAGCGCGAGCAGGGTGTGCTTGCGGGCGGTGGGGCGAAGGGTGGGCATGGGTTTACTACCGGAAAAGATGGTGTCAAATATTTGACATTATGCGGTTAATGTGGGGGAAAGGCAATGCGGAAAGGGGGAGGTTTTGGGTGTAAGAGGCGTAGGGATTGTGATAAAGATTGTGTGATTGCGTGGCATAGCCGCGAGAGGACAACCTGGTAGGGTTGAGATCTGGCCTGTGGCGTTTGGGAAGTTTTAGCAGATGATTGGAGAGGGTTTGCTGCGCAGGCAGTTCACTTATGTCGGGGGAGGTGAGTGATTGGAGCCGGCGGGACGCCGGCGCTCCCGGTGGGTATCAGACGCGGGAGAGGAGGGCGAGGCCTTGTTTGTAGCCCAGGCCGCCGTTGGCGTGGACGATGCCCAGTGCGGGGGCGTCGGGGTTGGAGAGGTGGTGGTGCATGGTGATGATGCCGTGCAGGGCGGGATTGTTCCAAGGGGCGCGGGCGATGTTCATGCCGCCGGTGATGGTGATCTCGTGCTCTTGAAGGATTTGGGGGATGTCGGCAATGGTGTCGGCGATGCCGGAAGCGAGCAGGAGCGCGAGGGGAACGACGGGGAAGCAGGTATAGGCTTCCAGGAGGGCGTCGCCGGCGAGGAATTCCTTTTGCAGGCTGATACCGGACTGAGCTTCGAGTGCACGACAGGCGGTGCGGAGATGGTCGTAGCGGGCGATCTCCTGGATGTGGTTGAGACCGTCGCCGGAGGTTTCGGTAAGTGACGTGCCGCGGATTTGGATGGCGGGCTGATTGGGGAGGGGGGAGGCGGAGAGGATGATTGAGCCGTGGAAGTCGATGGCGGGATTGGCGCAGTCGACGGCGCGGAAGAGGTCGGTGATGAAGTTGAGAGCTTCGGGCTTGGGTTCGACGTAGAAACCTTCGACGGTGGCGGTTTGAGCGTAGTTGTCGTAGAGATCGACGGCGAGGTCTTTGAAGGTGGCTTCATCGATGTTGTGAAGGGCCATGAAGGCGCGGGAGAGGCGGGTGTAAGCCTCGGGGATGGAGCAATCGGGCCCGTAGATGGCCATGAGGGTATTGCGGAGGTTTTTATCGGCCTCATAGCGGGTGCGGAGGGGATCGATACCAGTGATGCGCACGGCTTTGTGCGTGTCGGAAGCGATGAGCTTGCAAGCGTGGTCAAGCGCGGCGACGGGCGCGCAGCCGGAGCGAAAGTGATTGGCGGCGAGGGGAGTGTCCCAGCCGGCATCAAGAGGATCGATGGTGAGGTCAGCGGTGACGCCGCTGGAGGCGAGGGATTGCCAGGCGGCTTCGTGGGCGGCAATGGCTTTGGCGGGAGAGGCGTTGGGGAGAGTGTGGGTGATGTAGGGCATGAATTTGGGTCTTGGGTCTTGGGTAGTGGGTCTTGGGTGAAGAAATTACAAGCTTTACTCCGACCCTTTGGCTGCATAAGGCAGAAGGGCGCAGGAGACGGATTTATGCTTTGGCGGTTTTTTCCACCTCTCGCTGGCGGAGGACGCGGCGCATGATTTTGCCGGTGGTGGTCATGGGGAGCTCGGTGACGAACTCGACTTCACGGGGGTATTCATGAGCGGCGAGCTGGTTTTTCACATGGTTTTGAATGCGGGAGGCAAGCTCGGGAGAGGGGGAATGGCCGGGGGCGAGGACGACGAAGGCCTTGACGACTTCGGTGCGGATGGGGCAGGGCTTGCCGATGACGGCGGCCATGGAGACGCCGGGGAACTTGAGGAGGGAGTCTTCAACTTCGGCGGGGCCGATGCGGTAGCCGCCGGAAGTGATGACGTCGTCTGCGCGGCCGACGTACCAGAAGTAGCCGTCGGCATCGCGGCGGCCTATGTCGCCGGTCAAGAGCCAGTCGCCGATGAATTTTTCGGTGGTGGCTTTGGGATTGTTCCAATAGCCCAGGAACATGACGGGATCGGGGCGCTTGATGGCGATATGGCCTTCGGTGCCGTCGGGGAGGGGATTGCCGTGATCGTCGATGACGGCGAGGGTGTGGCCGGGAATGGCGCGGCCCATGGAGCCGGGCTTGATGGGCATGATGGAGGCGCAGTTACCGACGACGAGGTTGCACTCGGTCTGGCCGTAGAATTCGTTGATTTTGAAGCCGAAGGTTTCAAAGCCCCATTCGAGGATTTCAGTGCCGAGGGTTTCACCGCCGGAGCCGATGGAGCGCATTTTGTAAGCGTGGCGGTCTTGCGGGCGGGTGGCCTGGCGCATGAGTTTCAAGGCGGTGGGGGGGAGGAATGCGTTTTTGACTTTGTGCTTGGCGAGGAGGTGGAAGGCGTGTTCGGGGTCGAACTTTTTCATTCGGTGGGCGAGGACGGGGACGCCGTGATGGAGCGAGGGGAGGAGTACATCGATGAGGCCGCCGATCCAGGCCCAGTCGGCGGGGGTCCAGAAGAGGTCGCTGGGCTGGGGGAAGAATTCGTGGGGGAATTCGACGCCGGGGAGGTGGCCCAGGAGGGTGCGGTGGGCGTGGAGCGCGCCTTTGGGATTACCGGTGGTGCCGGAGGTGTAGATGATGAGTGCGGGGTCGTCGGAGTGGGTGTCGGTGGGGGTGAATGAGCCGTGGGACTGGGAGAGGAGGGCGTCGAAGGAGTGGGTACCGGCGGGGGCATTCATGGAAGAGCCGGTGACGATGATGGTTTGGAGGGCGGGGATGTCTTTGCGGAGGTCCATGACTTTGGCGAGGTTTGCCGAGTCTGTGATGAGGGCTTTTGCGCCGGAGTTATTGAGGCGGTATTCGAGTGCGTCGGGGCCGAAGAGTGTGAAGAGGGGGAGTGCAATGGCGCCGAGTTTGTAGATGGCGGCGTGGGAGACGGCGGTTTCGAGGGATTGAGGGAGGAGGATGGCGACGCGGTCGCCGGGGGAGATGCCTAAGCCGCGCAGAGAGAGGGCGAGCTTGTCGGAGAGGGATTTGAGCTGGGCGAAGGTGTAAGTGGAGACTGAGGCGTCGTCGTTTTCGAAGATGAGGGCGGGTTTATTCGGGGTGAGGAGGGCATGCTTGTCGGTGATGTCGACGCCGATGTTGTAGCGGGCAGGGATTTGCCAGCGGAAGGTCTGGAGGAGGGCAGGATAGTCGGAGGCGCGGGTGAGCATGGGAACCTCGGGGATTGGGCCGGGGTGACAAGGTAGCAGATTGCGGGGGGATGGAAGGGGTGTTTGTTGGGAAATAAGGTGTTTTTGGGTGATTGTTTGACTGGAGAGTGGGGTGTGATCGTGGAATAACGGAATATTAAATTATATGTTGATATAAATATTTTTATACAATAGTATTTACATAGTGTTGGTGGCATGGTACAATATGTGGGTTGGGACTGCATGCGCGGTCGGGTGGCGTGAATTGGGTGTTTGGGGCTTGTTTTGAAGGGGTTTTGGGAAAGGGGTGGAGATGGGGACGTTTTGGGGTGGTGCGATTGGGCTTGTTTTCAGGGGGGAAATGGGCTGGGGGTGGCAAGGTGGGTGGGGCGAGGGTGGGAGTTTCCTGCGGTTTGGGCTATGGGTGTTGGTTGGCACGCGCTAAGTGGAACAGGGCGCGCTGTACTTTGGCTGGTTATTGGGCGTTTGTTTTAAGGGAAGAGGGGTTTATGGGTGGATTTGCCATGGGTGGTTATGGCGTTGGTTTTGATGGGTTGGTTGGGCTTTTACTGAGCGAGGTGTGGGTTTTGGTTGGAAATGGCTTTTTGGCGCCACTGGTCTGCTTCGATGGCGTGGTCGGTGGGAAGGTTGTCTGCAAGCCAGCGCATGGCGTGGATGTCACCGGCGAGGGCGGCTCTGCGGAGCCAGAAAAATTGGTTTTCTTTGGCTTGGGAGGATGGTGCGGAATCGTGAGGTGGGCGGGGAAGGTATTGACCGAAGTATTTTGTGACGTGGCCGATCTGATGGTGGCCCTTGATGATCATGGCCTGGGTGCTGCCTTGGGCGATGGCGGTGTCGAGCCAGTGGTTGGCGGCGGCGCGATCAGGCTCGATGACGGTAGGACCCCAAGGGGAATTGTTAAAGCCGCGATAGAGCACGATGGCGTATTCGACCATGGCTGTGGAGTTGCCGGCTTTGGCGGATTGTGCGATCCATTCGAAAGCGAGTTTGAAATCAGAGTCGAGGTCTGCGGCGTGTTTTGCGAGCTGGAGCATGGCGTCGGCATCATTGTTTGCGGCGCGGGTTTCGAGGGCTTGCTTTTGGAGTGCGAGGTGATCTTCTGCGAGTGCGCTGCCCATTTTGTAAGAGGTAGAAAACCAGGGGTAAGCGTCGTGAGGCTTGGGGAGTTGGTCGTTATGGTTTTCGAGGAGAAGGCCGATGCGGAACATGGCGTGGGCGTTGCCGGCGATTGCGGATTTGGTGTACCAGTCGAGAGCGAGAGGGAGGTTTTGGGGTGTGCCGCGGCCTTGTTCGTGGAGAATGCCGAGGTTGCACATGGCGGCAGCGTTTTGGTTTTGTGCGGCGGATTGAAAGAGTGCGAGGGCTTTGGGAAGGGATTGGGGCGTGCCATGGCCGGAGGCATAGATTTCGCCGAGGCGGTTTGCTGCTTGGGCAGAGCCGCGGTCAGCGAGGGCGTGGAGGCGGCTGATGGCGCGTTGACGCCAGATGGCGGCGACCCTGGCATTGGGCCGCCACCAGGGAAGGGCGGGGCCGTTGCCATCGGCGGTGGGAGGGAGATCGACGCCGGGGCGAGCAGGTGCACCGGGTGTGCCTTCGTAGCCGATTCTGATTGGATTGGGAGGCGGGAAGCCGATGGCGGTGTCTGGAAGGTTTTGGAGGGCGGCGATGGCATCTGGGGTTTCATGGAGGGCGGCAAGGCGGAGCATGGCATCAGCGTCTCCTGTTTGGGCGGCCTTGGCGTACCAGTTGATGGCGGATGGGAAATCAGGGGGGAGGAGGGAGTCATTTTCGTCGGTGTGTGGGGATTCGTAGTATGCGCCGAGCTGGGCCATGGCGTAGGGATCGCCCTGGGTGGCGGAGTTAATGGTGGACTCCAAAAAGCCATAGGGTGTGTAGCGGAGGCAACCGCACTTTATGACGTCTGTGCCATCGATAAGGTGCATGCGTGCGATGGCGAATTGCCGTGCGAGTGAAGGAAGGTCGTGGTTATCAAGGCCGGGGGGGCTGGATTGACAGGCCATGCGGTCTGCCCGGTCGAACTCATGAAATACAGATTCAATGAGGAAGGGCCAGTAGAAGGCGGGATGGTCGTAGCTTTCGGACGCCAAACTTTGGAAGAAATGGGGAAAGGGGTAAGAATTGTCGGTGGTCATGATGCGTATGGCACGGTGGCGGTTGCCTGCCGCGGAGCCGGCGTCACATGCTTTGGCGTACCAGTCGACCATGCCGGGTGAATCGGATTTTGGGATTCGGTGGTCGCGGCGCATATGGCCGAGATTGATCATGGCGTCGGTGTTGCCGAGGTCTGCGGATTTTTGGAAACAGGCGAGCGCAAGGGGATCGCTTGCGCCGGGAGCGGGATGGGTGAGGTAATACTCGCCGAGAGCGTTGAGGGCGATGGGGTCATTGGCGTCTGCGGATTTTTTCAAGAGGAGGAGATTGATGGGAGCGTTGAGAAGGAGCCAGAGGATGAAGAGGATCAGGCTGGTGAGCGAGAGGAGGGCGATGGGACGGATTTTGCCGGGGTTGGGCATGGAGACTCCGGAAGGTGGTGGGAAAAGGTGGGATTCAAGAGGTTTTGTTGGGGGTTGGTTGAAGCCGTGTTTGTGGAGGTATCGACGGATGAAGGGGCGATGTGTTCAGTGAAAGGGTTGGATTTTTCGTGTGGGAGGTATTTTGGGGAGGCATTTGGGGGGTGTGATTTGGTCTTATGTTCTTTGCAGTAGAGAGGCGGTGTTATGACATCAAGATAAATCAAGACCCTGTTTTGAAGGGGAAAACGTTCAGAATCAGAGCCCGTTCGGGCTAAAAGCATCCTAAGAAAAGACTCAAACCCAGGGTTACGCGTGTGGACACACTCCACCCCTGGGCTATGTGATGTTGCACTTTCAGCTCATAAAACAAGAGATTTTTCTACTTATCCGAATGGCATTCGTACTTATCCCCTTTGATTTTATTGCAGTTGCAACACACAATGTGAAAGTGTAATTTGTGCTAAGGTACTGCTAAGCAGTGCAAAGCATGTACCATAATTCCTTTGAAGGCAGAAAGATGGTTTCGGAAAAAGAAAAAAAAACTATGGATTTTGATAGTGCCTTGGAAGAGGTGGCCTCAGATGGAAAAGGTAATGGTCTAGAGCCTGAGCCTTCCGAGCACGAGGCTTCAATTAATATACCATTTGACCCGAAATTAATCGATGTTGTTACTCAAGGGAGGACTATTGCATTGATGCTAACGCGACTCAAGGAAGATGAGCTAGATCTATCACCGGATTTTCAACGTAGAAGTAATCTTTGGGATTTAGAAGCTAAAAGCTCGTTAATAGAGTCGCTTCTTCTCCGTATACCCATACCTTCTTTTTACGTTGCCGAGGATCGTGATGGGGATTATTCTATGGTAGATGGACTTCAGCGAATGTGTGCGATTTCTCATTTTGTAGATGTCGATTCGCTCAACAAGTCTGTTGGGACTACGTTGTCGCCTCTTCATCTGGAAGGCCTTGATTCGCTATCGGAATATAATGGTAAATCATATGCTGAGTTGCCGCGTCCATTTCAGCGGAGAATTAATGAAACAGAGCTTACACTTCATATTATAAGAGCGAGCACTCCTCCCGCTGTTAAATTTAACATATTCTCTCGTATAAATCGCGGAGG
This sequence comes from uncultured Phycisphaeraceae bacterium, assembly GCA_964527265.1. Classification (GTDB taxonomy): domain Bacteria; phylum Planctomycetota; class Phycisphaerae; order Phycisphaerales; family Phycisphaeraceae; genus CAZGOM01. The sequence continues at coordinate 7,339 of CAZGOM010000040.1, forward strand.
TATGCCATTATCTGCTCAAGAAATTAGAAATGCTGTTTATCCCGGTGAGTGGCGAAAGCGTGTCAATGTTTTGGCAGGAAGTGCGTACTTTAAAGAAGCGACAAGTGGGAAAATTAGAGGCGAACGGATGGAAGATAATGAGCTGATTTTAAGATTTATGGCATTGTATTCTTTGCCATCAGATAAATTGCGTCCCGATGATCAAACGCTCGATACGTTTCTCAATGATTTTGTGGAGAAAGTTTGTTCCTCTTGGAATGCTTCGCAATGGGAGGATATTGAAAAGGCGTTTCAAAAGGCAATGTATTGGGCGCCTTTAGTTTTTGGAAATATTGCTTTTCGTAAGTATTCTGGGGCTTGGGATAAAGGGCGCAAACCGATAAACCGGAGTTTGTTTGAATCTGAAGCGGTTGCCCTCGCGAGATTCTCTCAAGAGGAGTTGGTAAAAATAGCTAGTCGATCTTCGAATGTCATTAATCAATTTGCCGAAATTTTTCGCGAGGATAAAAGTTTTCAGGGTTCTCTCCTTTATGCTACGGGAAAAGGTTCGTCCTCTAATAAGCGGCTGAACATTATCGATACTATACTTCGGAAGGAATTACGTGCTTAAAATGGTTAGCTTGAGGAATTTTAAGGCTTGTAGAGATATAAGTGTTAGGCTCGAGTCGCTTACTGTATTGGCCGGGCGCAACTCGACTGGAAAAAGTTCTGTGTTGCAGGCGATAGTATTGCTGCGTCAGTCGTTTAGCGAATCGCATAGCTCAGGATTGTTATTGTTGTGCGGTGATCTTATTCAGCTAGGTTGCGTAAAAGATTTGCTTAGCGAGGGAGCAGTTGATAGTGATGAGATAAAAATTGAAGTAACTACAGATAAGTCTCTATTTGTCTGGTCGGCACAAGGCGATCCAAGTTCGAATGAACTAAAATTAACAGGTAAAAGCTTTGAACCACCAGAATTTGTTGTAATGCCGCAATTTCAGCTCCTTCAAGCGGATCGAGTTACGCCTTCCCCAATGTACCATCAGGCAACTCAGCGCGGAAAGGCGGCTGGTTTTCTTGGACTTCGTGGTGAAAACACGGCAGATTATCTTACTATGAGTGCACCTAAAAAAGTCTCAGTTAAAAGGCAAGTCTCAAATAGCACTCTACAAATAAATGAATCTCTCTTAAAATTAATTGCGCCAACTCAATCATTGCATGATCAAGTTGCGGCTTGGCTACAGCATATTAGTCCTGGGGTTAGGGTTAAGGGAAAACGGATTGAAGGAACGGATGAAAATTTACTCCAGTATAATTTCTTAGGTCGAGACAGAAGTTCTGCGAGCAATGACTATAGACCGACTAATGTTGGTTTTGGTCTTACCTATTGTCTTCCTATTGTAGTTGCATGTTTGGCTGCTGAGCCGGGTTCGTTACTTATTTTTGAGAATCCTGAGGCTCATGTTCACCCTCAGGGACAAGTTGCTTTGGGTGAACTTCTTGCATTGACTGCAGCTGATGGAGTTCAGATACTTGTCGAAACGCACAGCGACCATTTGCTAAATGGAATACGATTTGCTGTCAAGAGAGAGAAGATTTCTCATAGCGATGTTGCCTTAAATTTTTTTTCACGTTCCATTGAGACAGGTGATTCTTTTATCCAAGCACCTGCAATGCTTTCAGGTGGACGCTTATCAGATTGGCCAGATGGTTTTTTTGATCAATGGGATAAGAGTCTTGAATTGCTTATGGAGTAAAATTATGTCTGAGATAACAATATATATCAATGAGATCTCGACTAAATTGCCTGGGCGAGGTTTGCATGAAATACGACAGGATGTTGATCGTGCGATTGATGCATTGAAGAAGATGGTCGGATTGCGAGGTGATTTGATTGTAGGTTTTTCAGGAAGTATGAAAAATATCGCATTTGGACAAGACGCGCACTCGTTGCACGCTATTTATGGTTGGCAACCGAATGGCAAGATTGCCTTTTTGAGGCGCCTCGCTGATAAGTCTCATTGCAACTCTAAAGAGGTATTAAATGAGCAGGTTTATTATAACAATGTGGCTACTTTGGGTATGACTTGGTCGTATATTGACAATTCTTTTGTGTTGAGTTTTGGTGACCAGCCTCCATGGGTGAGAACTGATTTGAATGCCATTCATGTTGCATTCAATGGACAAGGCGATGTCATCGAAAAAAGTGTAGTAATTTTAAATATTTCGACGTCTGATCATGTTGATCATTTAAATGAACGTATAATTAATTATGGATTGTCTTTGTCTTCCTCTTCTTTGATTTATCGGGGAGGGAGTTTTTTTATTCGGATGTTTTTAAGCGATCACGAGCCTCCACATGTGCACATATATAGCAAGCCAGATAGCTCTAGTGAGCGTGATCAATTTGCGAAAGTTAGAATTGATACTCTTGAAATATTGAAAGGTGAGTTACGTGATGGAATTCGCGGTAATGTTTTAAATATCCTTCGAAGTAAGAAGGGCTTGCTTATGGAGAGCTGGAAGAGATGCAGGGATGGTCGATTGCCGCTCGATCTAAATTAACGGCCTCAAGATTTGTTGGTAATTCCGCTCACTCGTGTCTAGCCAAAAACTGGCTTTAGCGCCAGCTCGGTATTTGGTCGCTTTCCAGGCTTGGCGTGTTATGCTTTGGTTGGTTCTTGAGATGAATTGCGATGGTGATGCTGTTGGTTTAGGGTGTTCGGATAGCGATTCTCGATGGAGGTTGTCTAATGAGATATGCGCTGCTGGATATTTGCTGGATCGGTAAGAGTTATTCATGCCGCATCCAGTGGAAGTTGAACTGGCCGAACCGCCATAAACGGACCCGTACGCGCATCTGCTCTTATCTCAAATGTTTCTTGTTGCCCTTGAGGATAAAGAGCCTGAAATTTCGATGCGAAGACTCTGTCAGGCGATGACTTTGCTGATTTTGTCTTTGATCCAGACTTCGATGCCGGGGCCGACTTCGGTCCACCAGGGGTCGACTTCGTAGCCGCCTTCTTCGAAGGCTTTGTCGTAGGCGACATAGTTGAGGTAGGAATCGCCGTAGGCGGCGACGGCGAGGGGGCCGCGGTGGAGTTGTTTGGCGTAGAACTGGTAGATGACGCTGAGCTCGGCGGGGAGCATGAGGAGGCCGATGTCGCCGAAGCGGGCGTGGGTGATGCGGAAGGGGTAGGTGGCGGAGTTGGTGTCGAGGCGGAATTTCTTGAAGGCGGCGAGGATTTTTTCGGAGTCGCCGGAACTGGGGCTGGCCATTTTGTCGGTGATTTCCTTCAAGGAGAACTGCACCGGGGCGAGGGGGGCGGGGAAGGATTGGTTGTTCCAGGAGAATTGGCCGAGCGGGGAGGGTCGGGATTTTAGGAAAGCTTCTTCGAGTGCGTCGTAAAGGCGGACGCCGAAGAGATGGTTGTTGCGGGTGGGGTGGGGGGAGGTGTATTTGCCTGCGGTGACGTCGCCGCCGCAGCCGTCGAAGAAGATGGGGAAGGTGTCTGGGTAGCGTTCTTCAAAGAGGGACATGGCGATGCCGGGGGTGTCGGAGTGGATGACGCCGTTGACATAGCCGACCTGAGGGTGGCAGGCGAAATAGCCCATGGAGACGCGGGGTTTCTGGTTTTCGTCGTAGAGGGTGACGAGATCGACGTTTGGGTCGACGAGTCCGATGGGAGCTTCCTTGACGGCGGGGTCGCGGGTGACGCTCCAGCGGATGGAGGATTTACCGGGTTTCAGGAAGACGCGGCGGGTGCTGGCGAATTCTTCGACGGCGTGGCTGGCGAAGGCGACGCCGGAGACGGACCAGAGGCCGGCCTTGATGGCGTCCTGGATGGCGATTTGGGTGCGGGAGAGGACGTCGGAGAAATAAGCTTCGTCGTGGAAGTTTTGTTTGGGGTCGAACTGGCGGAGGGTTTCGTGTGCTTCCTCGGTGATGAGGGGTGCGGCGTGGGCGTGGGTGGAGTTGAGCGTGGCTTTGTCGGGGGTGGTGGATGCGCCGCGGGCGAGAGCTTCTTCAAAGCGGGTGTGGGATTTGCCGATGAGATAGCAGTAGTCGATGCCGGCGATGACGTAGCGCTGGCCGTTGTCTTCGATGATTAAGCCGCGGAGGTAGTTATCGGCGATGAGCTTGTTGGCGCGGGGAAGATAGCCGCCGCAGAGGGGGAAGCCCATGGGGGGGGTGACATTGACTTTGAAGGTGGTGGCGAGCATGGGAGTGGGTTCTGGGTATTGGGTATTGGGTTCTGGGGGAAGAAAGAACGGAAGGCGTGGACTTGGGAAGATAGGGTAGCGGATTGGGTTTATGATGGGCAAGCGTTCAGTGAAGTATTGAGAACAAGCGGAGGTTGCGTATGTACCGGACGAGCAAAGAGAAGGTGATCGAGTACAAGCCGGGGCGGGCGCCGGTGATTGGATTTGTGTCGTATATCGATGCGGCGAAGCCGGTGATCATGCGGAGGCACGGGTGGGAGGTGGGGGACGATGTGCATGACGATTTTTATGACATGGTGAGCCAGGACAACGGGAAGACGTGGAGCGAGCCGGTGCTGTCTTTGAAGAATTATGAGGCGGATGGGGGGAAGTACATCCATACGGAGAACGCGGCGATATTGGTGCCGGGACGGGATCGACTGCTGACATTCACCAATGAGTTGTTTCACAAGCTGCCGCTGGAGCATGCGCAGGCAGGGGCGGAGGGGAGGCTGCGGATTACTTGTTCAAGGCCGGGGGAGATGATGACGGCCAAGCCGTTTGTGACGGATTTTGGCGTTAAGGGTGGAATCTGCATCAGTTTCTGTCATCCGTTCCTGGACTCGAAGGGTCGGGTGCTGGTGCCGGTGGTGGGACATGCGTGGGACGGCGTGGATGGGGATTTGAAGGGGTTGGGAATCAAATTGGATGAAAAGGGGAAGGGGCTGGAGTATTACCTGTCGTATCTGATGATCGGGGAGTTTGACGGGAACAACGACATTCATTGGAAGCTGAGCGGGAAGGTGCCGTTTGATATCACGGCGTCAGCGCGGGGAATGATTGAGCCGACGGTGAATGAGCTGGCAAGTGGGAAGCTGGTGATGATTTGCCGTGGGTGCAATGGCCTGTGGCCGGAGAAGCCGGGGAGGAAGTGGGTGACGTTCAGCCATGATGGGGGGATGACGTGGAGCCATGCGGAGCCGCTGGCGTATGACACGGGTTTTGTGCCGGAGTCGAGTTCGACGGGGAGCGCGCTGGTGAGGCATAGCCGTACGAAGAAGCTTTATTGGCTGGGGAATTTGTGTCGTGCGGGGCAGAGGCCCAATGGGAATATGCCGCGCGCGCCGCTTTATATCGCGGAGGTGCAGGAGGAGCCGTTTGTGCTGAAGCGGGAGACGATCACGGAGATCGACGATGCTCAGCCGGATGAGATTGCGGATGTGCAGCACTCGAACTTCAAGGTTTATGAGGATCGGGAGACGGGCGAGTTTGTGGTTTACCTGACGCGGTACAGCGAGAATGGGTTTAAAAATATGGCGTGGATGAAGGCGAATCATTATCGGTATCGGGTGACGGTGTGAGGAGGGTGAGGCTGGGGTTGATCGTTTAACACTAAGACACCAAGACACGAAGGTCAGATAAGGGCGGAGAAGGACATGGTGGGAAGTTGATTTGAGAGGGTGGGAAGTGGCTGGAGTGAGTTGGGTGGGTGAGCAGTTCACTTATGTCGGGGAAGTGTTGTGATTGGGAGCCGGCGGGACGCCGGCGCTCCCGGTGGAGCGAGTCGTGCCACTTGGGGCGGGAATGGGATATAATGTTTCCCTTTCCCACCGGCGGGCCGGTCGGCTCGTCGGGTCTCTCCCACCTTGGAGCGCCCATGACCGCAACCAACCCGATTGCTAAAGCTGACCCCGCCATTTGGAAATTGATCGAGCAGGAAGCCGCGCGGCAAGAGAGCACGCTGGAACTGATCGCGAGTGAAAACCATGCCAGCCCTGCGGTGATGGCGGCGATGGGCACGGTGCTGACGAACAAGTATGCCGAGGGTTATCCCAAGGCGCGTTACTACCGCGGTTGCGAGTTTCACGATGGGATCGAACAGCTTGCGATCGACAGGGCGAAAGAACTGTTTGGGTGCCAGTATGTGAATGTGCAGCCGCACTCGGGCGCGCAGGCGAATGCCGCGGTGTTCATGGCGATGTTGGAGGCGGGGGATACGTTTGCCAGCCTGGTGCTGTCGGATGGCGGGCACCTTTCGCACGGGATGAAGATCAACTTTTCGGGCAAGTATTTCAAGCCGGTGCATTACCCCTTGATCTATGACCTGAACCACGCGAAGTTTGAGCAGATCGACTATGACGCGGTGGAGAAGGTGTGCCTGGAGAACAAGCCGAAGATGATTTTGTGCGGGTACTCGGCTTATCCCCGGACGATCGATTTCAAGCGGTTCCGTGAGATTGCCGACAAGTGCGGCGCAATCCTGATGGCGGACATTGCGCACATCGCGGGTCTGGTGGCCGGCGGGGCACATCCTTCACCTTTTCCGCATGCGCACATCGTGACGACGACCACGCACAAGACGCTGCGCGGGCCGCGCGGCGGGATCATCATGACCAATGATGCGGAGATCGCCAAGAAGATCGACAAGGCGGTATTCCCGGGCATGCAGGGCGGGCCGCTGATGCATGTGATCGCGGCGAAGGCCGTGTGCTTTGGGGAGGATTTGAAGCCTGAGTTCAAGGCTTACGCGGCGCAGGTGGTGGCGAATGCCAAGACCCTGGCGGCGGAACTGACGAGCAAGGGTTACCGGCTGGTGTCAGGCGGGACGGACAACCATCTGATGCTGGTGGACCTGCGTTCGAAGTATGACGATGTGACCGGTTCGGATGCTTCGATCTGGCTTGAAAGCGCGGGGATGATTACGAATATGAACGGCGTGCCGAAGGATACGCGTCCGCCGAAGCAGACCTCTGGCATCCGGATTGGGACGCCTGCGGTGACAACGCGCGGGTTTAAGGAAGCGCAGATCAAGCAGATTGCCGCGTGGATTGACCGGGTGCTGGGAAGCAAGGGCGATGCTGCGGTGGCGGCGGCGGTGAAGGGTGAGATTGCAGCGTTGTGCAAGCAGTTGCCGATGCCGCATTAATTAAGAAGTCCAGTGTCCCGGGTCCAGAGTCTTGGGTCTAAGAGATTAAGAACAGGCCGCGAGGGTATTTCCCTTCGCGGCCTGTTTTGATTTTTGGGTTCTTCGCGAAGCAGAGGATAGAAAAGACATGCTCATGCGGACGAGAGCATGGCGCGCAGAGTTGATGGCGGCGGTTGGTTAATAGCCGACGTTGGGGTTGTAGCGGGAGACTTTGATGCCCGCGACGCTTTTGAGGCGTTGGATTTTGGGGGATGGGACTTTGCCGGCGGCGACGTCGCGGAGGTGGTCGACGGAGCCGAGGCGGCGGTAGAAGAACCAGTTGTAGGGGTTTTCAAATTGGGCTTCGATGTCCCAGTGGATGGAGCCGGAGAAGCCGGGGTCATGGATTTTTTCGAGGGCGTCTTTGGCGAGGTTGACAGGGTCGTAGGCTTTGTCCCAGAGTGTGCCGTTGGGGTAGACCTGGGTTTTCTTGGAGGCGTGGAGAGATTTGTAATAGTCAGACTGGTGGGCGTCGCCGATGACGTAAGTGGCCTGGAAGAGGCCCTGGGCGACCATGCCTTTGTAGTCGATGCCGGAGTTCTGGAATTTTTCGCCGTCAGCAGGGACGATGGCGGAGAGGGTTTGTTTTTTGGCGACGAGGCGCTTGTAGAGCTTCTGGACGAAGGCGGTGAGGATTTCCTGGCGCACGGCATTCATTTCGGGGCTGTCGCATTCCTGGGGGAGATTGGGGGCGCGGCCGTGTTTTTTAGTAAAGGCTTCGATGACGGGGGGTTCGCAGACCATGAGGGGCAAGCCGCGAGTGAAGGCGAGGCAGATGCCGTCGCCGCCGTAGTTTATGAGTTCGTCGTAGTAGGCGAGAAGGTGTTCCTGTGCGCCTGGGTGAGCCCAGGAGAAAAAGGCAAGGGGGTCGCCTTCTTCATCAATGCAGCGCCATTCGGGGTGGTTTATGAAGGCGGTGGAGTTAAAGACGCCGGTCCAGGGGTAGGCGGCTTCGAAGCCCTGGAGGCGGACGTAGAAGTGGAATTCGATGCCGAGGCGGCGGCAGGAGCGGAGTGCCTCGGCATTGGGATCGATGCCGAGGGCGCGGAGCTTGATGATGGCTTCCTGGGCGCGCAGGTCGCAGTCGCGATAGCCCCAGGCCAAGTCGGAAGTGAGGACGCTGCCTGCTTTGGTGAATGAGTTCATGGTGCAGTCGGCGTTGCCGGGGCTGTAGAGCAGGCGGAAGACGTCGGAGTGTTCCAATGGCGTAAATTGGGAGCGGATGGTGTCGATATCTTTGAAGCCTTTGAGAGCGAAATAGGACCAGCCGTCGTTGGTGGCGACCATGTTGCGCTGGAATTTGGGTTTATCGGAGGGGACGGCGCGGATGTAGAAGAGGCCTGCGCCCCATGTGCCGCGGTAGTGGGTGCATTCCGGCGGATCGACGCGGGAGACGTAGAGTTTTTTGCCGGTCATGTCGTAGTGACCGAGGTGGACTTCCTGGAGGTTGGTGCCGGTGCCGCCGTGTTCAGGGAAGTATTGGAGGTAGCCTTCGGTGCCTTCGACGCGGAAGCGGATCTGAGTGCGGGGGATGGCGGCGTAGAGGTCGTAACCGCCGGAGAGTTTGAGGTCGAGGGCGATTTCCTGGAAGGGGGCGTGGGCGCCCATGGTGAGGCCGGTGCCGGAGAAATCGGCGTGTTGGTAGGGTACGGTGGTCCAGCCGAGGTTGTTGCCTTTGGCGGGGATGAATGGGCCGTGAATGTATTTGGGGAGGTCGGTGAAGAGGATGTCGTTTTGGAGGCGCATGGGAGTGGGTCTTGGGTAGTGGGTTCTGGGTCTTGTCAGAGAATAGAGAAGATGCTTACCAGCGGGGAGGGGCGCCGAGCTGGCGTTTTAAGAGGGCGATCTGGCCGACGTGGAGCATTTCGTGGCGTGTACACCAAGTGCCGGCGTCGTATTTGGTTTTGGCGATGGGGTGGGGCTTGAGGATGGGGGCGTCGAAGTCTGAGTCAGACATGGATTCGAGCTGGGCGAGGGAGGCGGTGTGAACGTGTGCGAGGGTGGTGAGGAGGGTGTCAGGGGAGGGGTAGAGGGTGGGGTCTGGCGTGGGAATTGAGCCGCGGCCGAAGAGGGTGAGGAAGGGGGTGGAGATGAGTGCTTCGTCGGCAGGGGTGGAGGGGCGCATGCGGTCTAAGAGGAGGCGGTACTCGGCCATGGCGAGGTGGCCGACCTGCCAGGCCAAATGAGAAACACCCGCGGTCGGGATGGTGAACCACCACGATGCGGGTATTTCTTTGAGGGTGTCCAGGGTGTAAGCCCTGGTGATTTGAAGTTGTTCAAGGATGAAGTCTTTGCGGGTCATGTTATGGATGATCGCAGAGGCTTCCTCAAGGGGCAATCCGGGTGATTAACCCAGGTCGAAGACGAGTGCGTCGACGTCGTCTGTGAGGATGACGGCGGGTTCGTCGGAGAGGGCGACACCGTCGCCCGGGGCGATGGTTGTGCCGTTGACCTGGCCGGAGCCGGAGATGACCTGGACCCAGGCGTGGCGTCCCTTGGCGATGGGGAGCGTGACGGGGCTGCCTTTGCCAGAGACGGCACGCGAGAGGACGGCATCGGCATTGATGCCGATCAGGGCGTCTTTTTGCGGACCGGCGAGGAGGACGGATTGACCGGCGGTGGGGACGTCATAGCGCTTTTGGGCGTATGAGGGGGTGAGTCCCTTGGCGGAAGGCATGATCCAGATCTGGTAGAGGTGGAGCTTGTTGTCCCGATCGGGGTTGAATTCCGAGTGGGAAATGCCCGTGCCGGCGGTGATGCGTTGGATTTCGCCGGGTTTGACGACGGCGTTGTGGCCGAGGCTGTCCTTGTGGGCGACCTGGCCTTCGAGGACGACGGTGATGATCTCCATGTCACGGTGGGGGTGCATGCCGAAGCCCATTCCCTGGTCGATCCAGTCGTCGTTGATGACGCGGAGGTTACGGAAGCCCATGTGGGCAGGATCGTAGTAGTCGGCGAAGGAGAAGGAAAAGCGGGAATCGAGCCAGCCGTGGTTGGAGTGGCCGCGTTGGTTTGAGGGGCGGAGGGTGATCATTTTTGTTTCTCCTTGAGTGTGATGACAATACTTGTTTCAACGAATACTAGTTTAACAGATGATGGGGAAGTGTCAAGGGATTTTTGAAGTGAGAAGTTTAGAAGGGAGAAGTTAGAAGTGCAGAGAAGGCGGGAGGGGTGGTGGGGATAGGAGGGCTGTCAGGGTTCGCCGTGGCGTTTGTTCCAGAGGGTGACGGCTTCGGGTTCGCGGGCGTAGAGGGGGGCGATGGAGAGGGGGTCGGTGAAGAGGCCTTGGGATGCCATTTGGCGGCCGATGTGCCACACGGAGGAGGCTTGGGAGAGGGTGAGATCCTGGGGAAGGTGGCGGATATTGAGTGCTGAGAGGGCAGCGGCGGGGTCGGGGGCAGATTCGATGGATTCGGGAAGGATTTCAGCGATGAGACCCAGGGGGGCGGAGGCGTGTTCCTTGAGGGTACTTAAGGTAAACAGGCCGGAAGCAAGCGAAGGAGCCCAGCCAGAAGGGGAAGAGAGGTAAAGGTTGGCCCAACCGGTCTCATTTTTGATGTTGAGCATGATGGCGACGACATCAGGGAGGGGAGGGTGGTCGGCGTGAGAGAGGCCGTAGGCGAGGGAGTCGAGGGTGGGGACGGCGACGATTTTCGCGCCGGTGGTGCGGGCGAGGAGTTTGGCGACGGTGATGCCGATGCGAAGGCCTGTAAATGAGCCAGGGCCGATGGAGATGTAGATTTCGGAGAGGTCGGAGGGAGTGAGGGCGTTGTCTTTGAAAAGGTTGTCGATGGTGGGGACCAGATCGACGGCGTGGCGCTTTTGCTGGATGCGGCCGATGGCGGCGATGGCGTCGCCGATGCCGAGGGCGACGGAGGAGTCGTGGCCGGAGGTTTCGATGGCGAGCGAGACGAGGGGTTTTGCGGGTACATTCATGCGCTGAAGATTGTACGGCATCAGATTAAACAGAGGTTCCTCATGACGATGTACTTTGACGCATTTACGAAGTTTGGCCCCCGTCCCCGGACACACGGGGCGCACCCGTGGAGCTTTGAGCATTTGCTTGGCGAATTAGAGCATTGCTCGATTTCGGGGGCGCTGGTGGCGACGACGGCGCAGACGCTTTATGACGCACATTTTGAAAACCTCAGGCTGAGCAAGAAGCTGGAGGAGCATCCCAATCTGTTTGCACTGTGGAACGTGCATCCGCACTGGACTTGGGAGATGCCTGAGCCGGAGGTGCTCAAGTCGCTGATGCGGACGCACAATGTGCGGGCTGTGATGATCAACCCCAACACCAATGGGTGGCGGGTGGGGTCGGTGACATCGCGCCCGCTGCTTGAGATGCTGGATCGGACGCAGACGCTGGTGGTGCTGGATTGGGCGGAGATCGATGTGCGGGACCTGGAGGGGATGCTGCAGACGTATTCAAGCCTGCCGGTGTTGATCCGCAATGTGAACTGGAGTTCGGCGCGGAATGTGATTCCGCTGGTGCGGAATTTCAAGAACGCGCACCTGGCGTTTGATGCGTTCCAGTCGAACCTGGCGCTGGAATACCTGGTGAAGCATGGGCATGAGGATCAGCTTTTGTATTGCTCGAATGCGCCGAGCATGTCGGTGGGAGCGCATCGGTTTTATGTGGATTATGCGGAGATCTCCGAGAAGGCGCGTGAGAAGGTGGCGGGGGGGAACCTGACGCGACTGCTGAAGGGGCAGAAGCCGCCGGAAGAGAAGGTGAACAAGAACGAGGACTTCATCATGACGGAGGCGCGGGCGGGCAAGCCGCTTTCTCCGCTGGTGATCGATATGCATGCGCATATGCTGGATGAGGGCTTGAACGGCGCAGGCGGGGGCTACATGATGCTGGAAGGGGGGCCGACGGGCGTGCGGAACCTGGCGCGGCGGATGGGCGTGGATCGGATGGGGATCATGAGCTGGAATGGGCCAGTGGGGGTGCATGCGGATGACGGGAACCGGTGCGTGAAGGAGGCGCTGGATGCGTACCCGGATTTCTACTGGGGGCTGGCGACGTTTAATCCGATGCATGATTCGGCGGAAGTGATGCGGGAGAAGATGGAGAAGGTGTATGCGGATAAGCGTTTTCTGGGACTTAAGCCGTACCCGCAGTATGGAATTCCCTATAGCGACAAGCGGTATGACTGCTGGTGGGAGTTCGGCAATGCACGCAAGCTGTATACGGGTCTGCATCCGCACAACTGGTTTCAAGGGGGGGAACTGGATTCAGTGTGCAGCCGGTTCCCGGATCTGACGGTGGTGGCGTATCACGGGGGCGGGTCGTATGAGATTGCCGACACGTGCATCGCCCTGGCGAAAAAATACAAGAACTTCTTTATCGAGGTGACACTGACGCCGGTGTGCGGCGGGATCATCGATTACCTGGCGGCGGGGGCGGGCGAGGATCGGGTGATGTATGGGAGCGATCTGCCGATGCGCGACCCGCGGCAGCAGCTTGGGTGGGTGGTGTATTCACGCCTGAGCGTTGACGCGAAGCTGAAGGTGCTGGGATTGAATGCGCAGGGAATACTGGAGAGGGTGCGCAAGGCGCAGGGTTAGGCGGTTTGTAATTGAATTGAAATGAACCTGTTTATCACTATTGAGACGGCGGATTGGCTATAATCCGCCGTCTCATATTACTTTTCGGGTGCCTGTTTTGTTCCGGTGCGGTGCGGTGATCAGATTGGTATTCACGTCTACGGAGCAAAGGCCATGGGTAATGGATTAAGTGGAAAGCGCGGACGAAAAATCGGGGGTGGATTTTCGCTGGTTGAGTTGCTGGTGGTGATTTCAATCGTTGCTTTGCTGATTTCGCTGATCATGCCTTCGTTCGGGAAGGCGCGAGAGACGGCGAAACTGGTTCAGTGCCGGAGCAATCTGCATCAACTGAGTGTCGCTACTTCGGTCTACGTGGCGGATTTCAAGCAGGTGGTTCCATCGAGTTTCCGCGCGGCCCTGGTGGCTGACCCGCTGAATAAATACCTTTCGCAGACGAACCTGACCCAGAAGGGTTGCCCGGGCAAGGGCGGTGTGGGGATGGATACGGCAGCGAACTGGAGTTACACAATTAGTGACAGTTTCCGTTTTGATACGGTGGGCTGGCCGTATTGGGGCCCGATCCGCATGGAGAAGGTGAAGAAGCCGTCGCAGAGCATCCTTGGGCTGGATTGCGCGGTGCAGACGAATTACTCTCCGACGCATTACGAGACGCAGACGCTTTCGGATGGGAGGCATGCGGGCGAAGGGCTTAACTTTGTGTTTCCCGATGGGCATACGGAATATCTAAAGGGCGGCCCGAAGGATGCGACCAATTTTTATCCCCAGGCGGAGTGGCGGTTCCGGTTTCCGTCGCATAATTCACCGCAGAGCGTGACAACGACGCCCTATTGCGGCACGTTGTACAACGGGTGTTTCTGGCATCCGATCTGATCGCGTCGAGCGCGGTATTCGATATGAACTGAGTCCACTCCAGCGGCAGGCATCTGGTATGTTTGCCGTTGAGGATTTTTCATGAAGACAGGCCCAGGCGACGAGAAATCAGGCGGTCGCGTCACGATTGCGCAAGTCGCCCGTGCAAGCGGGGTGGCTACTTCGACAGCGTCTCATATTTTGAACCAGCGGCCGGATTTCAGCGCGGCGCAAGCCACACGGGATCGGGTGCATGCGGCGGCGGCGGCTTTGGGGTATCGGCCGAACCTGGCGGCGCGGGTCTTGCGGGGTGCGCGGACCAATACGATCGGGTTGATCACGCCGACGCTGATGTATGAAGTGACGGCTGCGCGGTGCGTGGCGTTTGAGGGAATGGCGCGTGCGCGGGGTTACCTGACGATGATTACGGTGACGCCGGAGGACCCGGAGGCGCAGGATCGTTTGATCTTGGCGCTCAAAGACCGGCAGGTGGATGGGATCGCGATGTATCCGACGAAGTTCGGGGCGCATAAGGAGTTGAGGGGGTTGATCAAGTCAGGTTTTCCGGTGGTGACATTCGGGGCGGATGAGGCTGGGCTGGAAGCGGATGATGTATCGCTGGATTACCGGCAGGGTGGGGAATTGCAGGCGGAGCATTTGATGGGGCTGGGACGAAAGCGGGTGTGGTTTATAAGCCGAACCGAGGAGGGGAAGCTGTTTCGCACGGTGCAGTTGAGGCAGGAGGGATTGCGGGAGAGGCTGTCGAAAGCGGGTGGAGCGATGCGGGAGCATTACTGGCCGCTGATGCCGGACCTGAGCCATGCGACGATGCTGCAGTACGACCGGGAGACGGTGGAATTCCTGCGGGCCAGGCACGCGGAGATCGATGCGGTGGTGGCAAGCAACGACGATATAGCCATGTCGGTGCTTCTTGCGGCGCGGGAGTTGGGTTTACGGGTGCCGGAGGATCTGGCGGTGGTGGGATATGACGACACGCGCGTGGGGCGGGCCTCTCTGACTTCGATTGCCCATGATGGTGATGAGGCTGCGTGTGTGGCGTTTGAGTTTCTGATGGAACGGATCGGAGGGTACGAGGGTGCGGCGAGGAAGAAGCGGATCGAAGCGAAATTGGTGGTGAGGTCTTCGACGGTCAAATAGGTCTCGAGTCCAGGGTCCAGAGTTGAAGAGAGAGAATTGAAGAAGTGGGAGGTTGGATGGATTGTTATGACGTTGTGCGCGGGTGAGGGTTGTTGATTAGAGTGATGAGCCGCTGGTGAGTGAATGTTGATTGGTTCCAAACGCGAGAAAGAGAGACAGCATGCCCAAGGGTTATCAGGTTGGTGCGTATTACTTTCCGAATTATCACCTGGACGCGAGGAATGAGGCGTTTCACGGGAAGGGTTGGAGCGAGTGGGAGCTGGTGAAGAAGGCTGTGCCGCGGTGGGAGGGGCATCAGCAGCCGCGCGTGCCGGCGTGGGGGTACACCGACGAGGCCAACCCGGTGGACATGGCGCAGAAGATCGATGCGGCGGCGGATCATGGGCTGGATTACTGGATCTTCGACTGGTACTGGTACAACGACGGCCCGTTCCTTGAGCGTGGGTTGGATGAGGGGTTTTTAGGGGCGAAGAACAACCGGCGGCTGAAATTCTGCCTGATGTGGGCGAACCATGACTGGCTGGATATCCACCCGGCGCACAACCCGCGCAAGGATTCGCTGCTGTATCCCGGGGAGGTGACACCGGAGACGTTTGCGAAGGTGTGCGACCATGTGATTGACAAGTATTTCAAACATCCTTCGTACTTCAAGGTGGATGGATTGCCGTATTTTTCATTTTATGACTTGAACGCGCTGGTGCAGGGGCTGGGCGGTCTGGAGGCGACGCGGCAGGCATTTGAGATGTTTCGCGATAAGGCGGTGAAGGCGGGCTTGCCGGGAGTGCATATCAACGCGGTGGTGTGGAGCGTGAAGATATTGCCCAATGAGCAGAAGGTGTCCAACCCGGTGGAGCTGGTGGATTACCTGGGTTTTGACAGCATTACGTCGTATGTGTGGATCCATCATGTGCCGATGCCGAAGTTTCCGGAGACGGAATATGAGGAGATCGCCAAGGCGGGGAAGGCGTACTGGGAGAGCACGGTGGGCAAATATGCGGTGCCGTATTACCCGAATGTGACGATGGGTTGGGATGCTTCGGCGCGGACGCATCATGATGAGCCGCACGCGAATATTGGGTATCCGTATATGCCGGCGATGGCGAATAACACGCCGGAGGCCTTTGAGAAAGCGCTGCGGGAGGCGAAGGCGTTTTTGGATGCCAAGCCGGCGAGGGAGCGGATATTGAATATCAATGCCTGGAACGAGTGGACGGAGGGGAGCTATCTGGAGCCGGATACGGTGAACGGGATGGGGTATCTGGAGGCGATTAAGCGGGTGTTTGGGTAAGCCCCAGAGGGGCGGGCTTATATTTGAGTCCCAAAGGGACTTGAGCGCGTAGCCGGGGGGCAGCGAGTCTTCGAGCGCAGCCCCCGGAGAGTGTGGGTGGTCGTTTTGAGCCCCGGAGGGGCGGTAGTTGTTTAGCTATTGAAAATAGCGCATGTCGACTTCAATGCCGTGTTTTTCCAGAAGCTTGAGCAATTCGTTTTTTGAATCCATTGTCTTGTGATGCTTTTCTTGGTTTTGGATGTACGCGATGACTTTGTTTTCGCCCGATTTGCCAACACTGAAAATGCTGTATCCCTCCTGCCATGCAAAGTCGGGTCTACGCAACTCTTCATGGATCCATTTACTGGAGTTGGATTTAATGTCGCGGATGAGTTCGGATAAAGCTGCATCGGGACGATAACGAAGCAGGATGTGGACGTGATCGGGCATGCCGCCGATGATTTGTGAAGAGCCACCCAAGTTGCGGATGATGCCGCCCATGTAGTTGAAAACACGCTCACGGATGTCATC
The DNA here is from genome assembly GCA_964527265.1 of uncultured Phycisphaeraceae bacterium. Classification (GTDB taxonomy): domain Bacteria; phylum Planctomycetota; class Phycisphaerae; order Phycisphaerales; family Phycisphaeraceae; genus CAZGOM01. The sequence goes on from CAZGOM010000040.1 coordinate 23,865, forward strand.
CGTGAGCGTGTTTTCTCGGTATTTGGTGGCGAAAACGACGTGGTAGAGCAACTGGTTGTATGAGGGCATGGTTTCCTCCGGAAGTAAGGATGCTTGTGCTTGAGGGTGAGTTTTGCTGCCGCCCCATCCGGGGCTGAAGAAAGAGAAAGTATAAAAATAGAATATATCGCGCGTCCGGGGGTTGCGCTCGAAGACTCGCTGACCCCCGGCTACGGGCTTTTGCCCCTACGGGGCATAAGAGGAGACTTGGAAATGATCAGGCTTTTGGGCGGAGGCGGAATTTGTCGCCGCGGAGCCATACGACGCCGCGCTTGTTGGCGCTTAAGTGGTCGAGGATGTGCTGGATGGTCTCCACGTCGCCGGGGTTGCCCATGCGGTCAGCGATCTGCTCGCTGGTGAGGGCGTCGGTGGTGGATTCCATGAAAGCGAGTACTTTGGCCTGGAGGGTCAGGACAGCGGCGGCGGCCTTTTTGCCGGCTTCGACGCCGGGCTGGTGATAAGCATTGATATTGACCAGCGTGGCATAGATGCCGACGGCGCGCTCATAGAGGGCGATGAGGGCACCGAGACTGCTGGCATCGAGCTTTTCAATGGTGATGGTGATGGATTCACGGCCGTTTTCGTAGAGGGCGCTGCGGGTGCCCTGCCAGAAGCCGGAGAGGTAGTCTCCGGTCATGACACCGGGTTCCACAGGGGTTTCAACCTTGCCGGGGCCGAGGGTGCGGTCGGTGAGGACGACGATGAAAGTGGCGAAGAAGTTGGCGACACCGTCGCGGAGCTGCTGGACATAAGCGTGCTGGTCGGTGGAGCCTTTGTTGCCGTACACGGCGATGCCCTGGTGGACGGTGTTGCCGGCGAGGTCTTTGTCCTTGCCGAGGGATTCCATGACGAGCTGCTGGAGGTAGCGGGAGAAGAGGAGCAGGCGGTCCTTGTAGGGGAGGACGACCATGTCCTTTTCGCCCTTGCCATTGGTGGCGTAGAGCCACATGAGGGCCAGACGGGCGGCGGGATTGGTCTTGATGTTGGCTTCGCGGGTGTGCTTGTCCATTTCCTGCGCGCCGGAGAGGAAGGCGGTGGTGTCCAAACCCTGGAGGGCCATGGGGAGAAGGCCCACGGCGGACATGAGGCTGGTGCGGCCACCGACCCAGTCCCACATGGGGAAGCGGGCGAGCCAGTTGTGGCTGACGGCGTATTTGTCGAGTTCGCTGTCCTTGCCGGTGACGGCGACGGCATGCTTGGAGAAGTCGAGGCCTTTGGATTCAAAGAAGCGCTGGGCTTCGATCATGCCGTTGCGGGTTTCCTTGGTGCCGCCGGACTTGGAGATGACGACGACGAGGGTGCTCTTGATGCGTGCGCCGAGGCTCAGGAGGACGCGGTCAAAGCCATCGGGGTCGGTGTTGTCGAGGAAGTGGACATCCATCTTGTCGCGCTTGTTGGCGTTATTGCCAAGGGCGTCGGTGACAAGCTGGGGGCCCAATGCGGAGCCGCCGATGCCGATGACGAGAAGTTCGCTGAACTTGGAGGATTGCTCGGGCTTGATGGCGCCTTCGTGGATCTGCGCGGCAAAGGCGCGGATGCGGGTGTGGGTGTGTTCGATCTCCTGGGCGATTTCGTCGCTGGGAGAGAGCAACGGCGCGCGGAGCCAGTAATGACCGACCATGCGGTTCTCATCGGGGTTGGCGATTTCGCCGGCTTCCAGGCGCTTCATGTCTTCGATGGCGCTGTTGATGCGCGGGGTCATGTCGCGGAGGTAGGTGTCCGGGAAATTCATGCGTGAGATGTCCAGGCTGATGCCCAGCGTGGAGAGGTTAAGGAGGTTGTCCTTGTAGCGGCGCCAGAGGGTGAGGTTATCGGTGGTCATGTGGAAAGGCCTCGTGGTTGGATGATGGAAAAACCATTGCGATTTACAGGGGTTACAAACGGGTCCTGGTGCGCATTTGAACGGAGATTTACTGGAAGAGCTTGTCGGACGAGCGGACGAGTGTCCGGTAGATGGTTTGGGTGCCCGGGTCGTAGATGTCCAAGGTCGTCAGAGGGAAGCCTCGGTCGGGAGAGAGGATGCCGCCGACGGGGTAATGCTCTTTGTGGAGGTCGTAAAAGCGGTCGAGGTCGTAATTATTGGTGAAGGGGTCATCGCCGATTTCGATTTTGGGGACAAAGCCGACGTATTGGCGGTTGAGCCAGACGTAGACGTTGTGGAAGGCCATGGGCTCACGGTTGGTGAACTGGACTTGGGTGCGCGTCTGGGTGGAGACGACGTCGAGGTTTTTGACGTTTTTGATGTTGGCGGGGTACGTCAGTTGGGAGAGCTGGTCAATCTGGCGGGCATTGGGGCCGGGGGCGGAGCAGCCGGTAAGGCCGAGCAATGAGAGGGCCAAAACGGACAAAAGAGCCAGCGTGATTGCGATGGGCTGGGGAGCGGGTGGCGAAAAATGTGTGCTGTAGAGATTCACGCTGGGGATTTTAACAAGAAAGAGGGGCAGAAGCAGTGGAGGCGGAGGGCAAAAACAACGCCGGGCCTGATCGCGTCAGGTCCGGCGTCGATGAGCGGGTGCGACGGTTGTTATTTGGGAACAAATGCGCCGTCGAGGGTGGACTTATCCATGCCGGCGGGGAGCTGCGCGCCGGTGGCGTAATTGAAGAGGACGGCCCTGAAGATGACTTCAGCGGCGCTGGTGGCTGCAAAGTAGAGGGAGAAGATGATGGCCGAAGCGCCAAAGGCGAGGAAGAAGAGAATGCCGCTGTTGAGGCTGACGGCAAGGACAACCATAAGGATGCAGAGGAGGAGGCAGGGGAGGAAGAGGAGGAAGTTGATGAAGCCCATCGAGAGGTTGCCAGCGAGGCCTTCACCCCAGGTGCTCTTTAAGACAAAGAGTGAGCGCTTGATGGCGGTGATGGGGCCAAAGCCTTCGACGACGATGACAGGAACGACGAAGAAGGTGATGACTGACCATGCGGTACCGATGATGGCGGCAACGATGGCGGCGATTTTTTCCTGACGTTCGAGCATTTTGAGGAGGAGGCCGACGACAGCGGAGAGAAGCGCCCAGCCGATGATCTGAGGGAGGCGCTTGATGGCGACGTTGAAGCCGTCGGCGACGGTGACTTCCTGGCCTGACACGGCTTTGATGGCGCAGGCGGTGAGGGCGGAGTTGAAGAAGAAGATGATGAAGTAGGAGAGGAAGTAGAAGAGGAAGATGATGATGAGGTTCAGAGGTGAGTAGAAGCTTTCACCCTGATCGTGCATGTGCTCAAAGAAGCCAAAGCCGTAGAGGGGAGCCCAATAGGAGGCGGTGACAAGGATGAGGACGATTGAGGAGACGATGGGGAAGAGGATGAGGGAGGTGTTTTGCCAAAGGATGCCGTAGCTGATCTTGGCGAGTTCCCAACTGCGGTTGAACTTGTCGATGATGGTTTGAAGCATGAGTGGAACCCTCAGTGAGAAATCTTGAATGCGTTTGCGGCGTGAAGCATGTCAACAAAGGGGGATCGTTTAGAAAATACCCATTGTGGGGGGGATAAACAAGGGTATCGGTGCATGGGAACGGAAAACTCATTGTTTGGTTAAAGAAAGAGCGATTGGGCGGGGGGTGAGACCAAGCCGGTGGCGACGGCCTTTTGGAAGAGGGTTTCGACGGCGCGGCGGCCTTCGGAGCCAAGGGTGACGGAGAAGGCGTTGACGTAGAGGTCGATGTGCTGATACATGACCTGTGGGTCCATTTCCTGGGCGTAGGCGCGGATGAAGGGGAGACTGGCCTTGCGGTGGGCGAAGGCGTACTCGACGGATTCACGAAGGATGGTCTGGACGGTTTGCTTGACGGCATCGGGGAGGGTGCGGCGGGCGACGATGCCGCCTAAGGGGATGGGTGCGCCGGTGGCGGATTCCCAATATTCGCCGAGATCGATGATTTTTTTGAGCCCTTTGGCGGCGTAGGTGAAGCGGTTTTCGTGAATGATGAGGCCGGCGTCGAACTGGCCGGAGGCGACGGCAGATTCGATCTGGGAGAAGACCATAGGGGTTTTGTCGGTGGCGGCCGGGAAGGCCAGGCTGAGGAGGAAGTTTGCGGTGGTGAACTTGCCGGGGATGGCGATTTTGAGTTTGCCGGAGGCGGCTTCCTCATGGGTAATGTCGCGTCTGGAGATGAGGAGGGGGCCGCAGTTTCGGCCAAGCGCGCTGCCGGAATCAAGCAGGACGTAGTTGGGGAGGCAGTGCGCGTAGGCATGATAACTGAGCTTGGTGATATCGATGGCGGAGGAGAAAGCGGCTTTATTGAGGGTTTCGACGTCCTGCATCCGGATGTCGAAGGAGAGGCCGCGGAGGTCGATGCGGTGGTTGACGATGGCATCGAACATGAAGCAGTCATTGGGGCAGGGTGAGAAGCCGAGGGAGAGTTTCATGTCGGGCGTGATCCTTCAGGCAAGGCTTTAGAGTTCGTCGAGGATGGCGAGGCCGGTGTTGCAGAGGGCGGTGATGGCTTCGTCGAGACGCCAGCCGGCGCGGTTCCTGCGTTCGACCTTGTTGGAGACGGCGCGGACCTGTGCGAAGCGGACCTGGCTGACGAGGCATGCGTACATGAAGGCGGCGCCTTCCATGGATTCAACCTGGGGCTTGAAGCGCGAGGTGGTGCGTGCGATGGTGGCATCTTCGCCATGGACGGTGTTGACGGTGATGCCGCGCGCCTTGGTGAGGCCGCTTAAGGCATGGACGAGGAGGGGGCGGGGGTTGACGAGGCGGCCGGCTTTGTAGGGGGGCTCTTCCTTGTCGAGGAGTCCGATGGTGTGGATATCGAGGAAATTTGCGCCGTCCTGGGCGCCGAGTTCGGGCATGAAGTCAGAGGAGACGTGGACGACTTTGCCGACGGGGAGGGCAGGATCGAAGCTGCCGCAGACGCCGAGGTTGAGTGCGAGATCGAACTCTTGTTTTGCGAGTGTGCGGGCGCACCAGAAGGCGGTTGCGACCATGCCGACACCGGTGGTGAGGATGTGGACGTCGTGATCGCGGTGGGTGTACTGCTTTTGGGCGTGGCCGGATTCGCCGATGTAGTTGAGGCGTGCCGTGAGTGGCGCGATTTCCATGGGAGTGGCGCTGACAATGAGGATTCTCATGACAGATAAGGATAATGGATTTTATTTGTTGTGGGTTGAGCTGCTTGGGGTGGTTATGCGCCGTTGCCGGGTGTGTTAAACGTGTTTAGGAGAAGATTGAGAAGGACGATGTAGGCATTGTCCCATGCTTTTTCGCGGAAAAAGGTTGTGGCCATGTCAGGCTGGCCGATGAAAGGGCGCATGACCCAGGCCATCTGGATGGCGGTGAAGGCGTAAAGGATGATCCAGAGCCAGAGCATGAGACGATGGCGCTTATTTTGGGCGATGAGGGGTTGATAAGCCTTACGGGTGATGTGATGTCCGATGGCGCACGCGATGGCCATGATGATGAAGTTGAAGAACACGGCGTTGGAGTAGTTGGCGGAACTGGCGTACCACAGGAGGGTGAAGGGGAGCAGTGAGACGAGCACGATGGCGGCGACAGCCTGACCGCAAGCCAGAGCGCGCAGGACCCGTGGGAAGTCGTGCCGCAGGCCCAGGACGGTGCTGAGAATAAAGAAGCTGGGGACGGTGAGGGCGAAGGAGCCGACAAGAAGCAGGGGGAGCTTAATGGCCGAGTAAAGGACCTGAAGTGAGCGGTCGCCCAGGACGCCGGAGAAGGTGCCCATTCCCGCGCCGTAGAGGAAGTTGCAGATGATGATGCACGCTGCAAGGCGCGTCAGGGGGAGGCGCGGGGAGTGGGCAAAATCGGGCTTGAGGAGCGCGGCGAGGCCCGCGTGGAGCGTGTTGGCGTTCATGGGGGATATCCGGGCGGGATTGAGTTGGCATTGGTCAGTTGGTAGCGAGGCTTAAGCGAAGAGACTCCAGAAGAGTTTCCAGACGGCTTGGAAGAAGTTGGAATCACGTCCGCTGAAGAGGACAAAAGGTCGATTGGGGCCGCCGAAGAAGGGGCGGAGAACCCAGCTCATCTGGCTGCCGACCAAGCCGAAGAGGATGATCCAGCATTGAAAGA
>CAZGOM010000040.1:30022-36259 GCA_964527265.1 uncultured Phycisphaeraceae bacterium
ACCCAGCTCATCTGGCTGCCGACCAAGCCGAAGAGGATGATCCAGCATTGAAAGACGCGTTTGGTGTGCCCGGCGAGGACGTGGCCGTCGGGTGTTTCCAGAGCGGTGGGTGACCGGGCGGGTGTGAGGGGGAGGGTGAGTTCATCGTCGTTATTGTCGATACTTTGTGTCCCAGAGATGATGGGAGCGGCTGAAGCACGGTCAAGCGCAAGGGTGAGGCGATTGAGGGTTTGCAGGAGGAAAACAAGGCCCAGCGCGCCTGCGACGGCGCAGGCGAGGACGTTGAGCAGCACGATAAAAGGTTTGCTGGTGGTGGTGATGGAGAAGAAGGCGATGATCGGGCCGAAGGAGGCGAGCGTGGCGAGCGTGACGCCCATGGATGCAGTCATGAGGTTGATAAGTGATGAAAGGGTGAGGCGGGAGCCGACGAGGGTGTTGAAGATGTAGAGCGACGGGAACGTGACAGCAAGCGTGAGGATGAAAAGCATGGGCATTTTAAGGGTGGTGGAGGCGACCTGTGCCCAGGCGTATCCATCTTGGGGTGGGTTTAAGAGGGCGAAGACGCCGACGCAGAGGCCGTAGACCATGGCGAGGGCGATGAGGACGACGGTCATGCCGCCGGTGGGAAGATCGATATGGCCGTTGCCCAGGGCGCTGGTGGAAGTGGTTTCGCCGCGGAGGGTGCGGTCCAGGGCGAGGATGGAGCGGCGGAAGAGTGAGAGAGAGGGGGATTGGACGGAGGGCATTGAGAGTCTCCAGTGGGTATGTATTTTAACTTTGTTTTGCAAAGTAACATACGAATGGAGATATTGAAAGTTCTTTTATTTTTGAATTTTTGATTATTTTTAAGGGATACGAGTTGTTCTGGGGTGTTGAAGGATAAGGCTTTCTAGAGGAAAGTACTATCGGTTTACTTTTTCCAGGCGGGCGTATTGGAGGATGAGGGTGCGGACGCCGTGCATCTGGAAGGAAACCTGGGCGCGGGTTTGGGCGCCTGCGGTGGTGATGCTCATGACGCGGCCGAGGCCGAAGGTGGGGTGCTTGACCCAGGTGCCTGGGGGGAATTCACCCATGGATTCGCGGGCGGATTCCCGGGCGGAGCTAATGCCGGAGAAGCGGTCTTCACCGGCGAGCCAGGTCTGGGGGTTGGCCTGGTTGATGGGATTGAGGTGTTCGGCGGGGAGTTCGCGCAGGAAGCGGGAGGGGATGGTGGGTGTGGTCTGGCCGAAGACCTGACGGTATTTGGCGAAGGAAAGATAGAGGCGTTCCTGTGCGCGGGTGATGCCGACGAAGGCGAGGCGGCGCTCTTCTTCAATGTCTTCGGATTTGCCGGAGTCTGTGGCGCGTTTGTGGGGGAGGAGGCCGTCTTCCATGCCGAGCATGGCGACGACGGGGAATTCGAGCCCTTTGGCGGCGTGGAGGGTCATGAGGGTGACGGCGCCTGCGCCGGCTTCGACGGCGTCGGAGTCGCTGACGAGGCTAATGCGTTCGAGGTAGAGGATGAGTTTTTCGCCGGCGGGGATCTGGCGGCCGTCGTTTTCGGCATCGAAGTCGTCTTCAAACTGCTGGGCGGAGTTGACGAGTTCACTCAGGTTGGCGAGGCGTTCCTGGTCGGGGTCGGTTTTGTCGTTTTTGTAGTGTTCCTCAAGGCCGGAGGCGCGGAGGATTTCTTCGACGAGGAAGCGGAGGGAAGGGGCGGGCTCGGTGCCGGCGACGGCGGGGCCAAGGCCGGAGGCGGCGCGCCATTGGTCAAGCATGGCGGCGAATTTCTGGACGCTTGTGGCCGCGCGGCTGGGGAGCGCAGTGAGCATGCGCGGGTTGGTGATGGTGTCGTGGAGGGTGATATTGGCGGCGACGGCGGCGGCCTGGAGGGATTGGACGGTGGTTTCGCTGATGCCGCGGGTTGGGAAGTTGATGATGCGGGTGAGATTCACTTCGTCGGCGGGGTTGGCGACGCTGCGGAGGTAGGAGACGGCGTCCTTGATTTCCTTGCGGTCGTAGAAGGCCGTGCCGCGGGCGATTTGATAGGGGACGCCGGCGACGCGGAAGGATTCTTCGGGGACACGGGAGAGGGAGTTGATGCGGTAAAAGACGGCCATACGGCTGAAGGGGATGTTTTGCTCTATGTTTAAGCGCTTGAATTCATCAACGACGAACTGGGCTTCCTGCTTTTCATCTGCGCAGGTGATGACGGTGATGGGCTCACCCTCCTGGTTTTCAGTCCATAAAGCTTTGTGTTTGCGGGCTTTATTGTTTTTGATGAGAGCGTCGGCGACAGCGAGGATGCGCTTGGTGGAGCGGTAGTTTTGTTCGAGGCGGACGGTTTTAGCGTTGGGGTACTGGGTTTCGAAGTTGAGGATGTTTTTAATGTCCGCGCCGCGCCAGCCGTAGATGGATTGGTCCGGGTCGCCCGTGGCGCAGATGTTCTGGTGCATGAGGGTGGGATCGATGGCGAGATTTTTAGCGGCTGCTTCCTTGGCGGCAAGGCTGGGGGCGAGGGTGCTGGCGATGATGAACTGGGCGTAGTTGGTGTCCTGGTATTCGTCGATCTGGATGTATTGATATTTGGCGCGGAGCTGATTTAGGACGTCGGGATGCTCGCGCATGAGGCGGATGGTGTAGAGCATGAGGTCGTCGAAATCGACCGCATGGTTGGCCAGGAGGATTTCCTGGTATTTGGTATAGATGCGGGCAACGTTCTTCTTGTAGAAGTCGTAAGCGTTTTTGGCGAAGGTGTCGGCGTCGATGAGGTCGTTTTTGGCGTTGGAAATGGTGCCCATGACCTTGGCGGGGGGGAAATTTTCGGATTTCATGTCCAGGGCTTCGACGGCGGTTTTGCAGGCGCGCTGCTGGTCTGCGCTGTCATAGATGGAGAAGCCGGGGGGAAGGCCGACGCGGTCGGCGTATTGGCGGATGATGCGTGCGCAGAGGGCGTGGAAGGTGCAGACGGTGAGGGCGCGGACCTGCTTGGCGGTGAGGTCGCGGGCGATGCGCTCGCGCATTTCGCCGGCGGCTTTGTTGGTGAAGGTGAGGGCCAGGATGTTCCAGGGGGCGATGCCCACGCGTTTGACCAGGTGTGCGATGCGGCGGGTGATGACGCGGGTTTTACCTGAGCCAGCGGCAGCGAGAATGAGCAGCGGGCCGTCAACATGCTGCACGGCTTCACGCTGAGGAGGGGTGAGGTCATCCAGGAGTTCATCACCAGCGCCGGAATCGGTGTGATCGACATCGGGAATGGGGTCAAAGGGGGAGTAGTCTTGTTCTGAACCTTGGGTCATGCGGCTTCCAGTGGTCGAAAAAAATCAGGCAGGGGCGTGTTCTTTGGCTAGGGCGTCTTGGAGGCCCTGGACATAGCTTTCGTAAACGGGACGCCAGTTGGTGCGCTGCTGGGTGATTCGGCTGGAGCAGCGCTTGCTGGCGGCATTGCGCAGGCGGGCGACATTCAAGCCTTGCATCGCGGCTTGCGCATCGGTCATAACGGAGGGCGGTTTGACGTTCAGAAGACGGGCAAGATGGGTGTAATAGTCGATGCGGGGGACGGGGGTGTTGTCGACACCGAGCTCGATCCTGGCCGGGCCGGGGGCGCCTTCGGGGGCGATGGGCTGGGCCATGTGGATCAGGAGGTCGGCGGCGTCCTGGACGTGGATGAGGTTGATGGGGGTTTGAGGATCGCCAGCGATGGGTGAGCCGTCGATGACGGCTTGCTTGCCGATGATGCGGCCTGGGCCGTAGAGTCCGGCCAGGCGGGCGACGCGGTTGGGGGAGCGGGCGGCAAGCCAGATGGCTTCGCCTTCCAGCAGGAGACGACCGCGGTCGTCGAGGGGCTGGGCGGGGGTGTCGGCGTCGACGGTGTTGTCGGGAGTAGGAGCTTTGCCGTAGACGGAGGTGGAAGAGACCAGAACGCCGGAGCGGATGCGGGCCTGGCGAAGGGCGGTGGTGATGTTTTTGAGGCCTTCCATGACGACGCGGGTGGCGCCGGGGTCTTTGTCCATGGGGCCTGGGGGGATCATGTAATAGACGTCGATGGAACCGGCGTCATAGAGCGGGCGGATGGCGGCGAGGGTGACTTTTTGAGTGACGGAGAGGATGAGGGGGCGCACGCCGAGCGCGGCAAGATGGGCGGCGCTGCGCTCGGAGCGGACGGTGCCGTAGACGGTGGCGCCGCGGGCGATGAGCTTGCGGGCCAGGGTGTGGCCCAAGAAGCCGCAGCCGACGATGAGGGCGGTTTGGGCGAGGTTTGCGGCTTGTGGAGGGAGTGGGGCGGAGTCGGTCATTGCGCCATTTTACGGGGCGGCGGGGATTAATTCATATTCATGCCGTCGGTGAGGTCGGAAGGGCGGAATTTTCCGGCGATGCGGAGAGAGCGGCGCATGCTGCGGAGGACGGTTTCGACGCGGCTGGCGCGGGCGAAGAAGTCGGGTTCGGAGAGAAGTTCGTAGCGATCGAAATTCCCCTGGGCGACGACGTGGCCGACCACATCGACGGCGGCGGGGGTGGGGATGCGCTCATCGATCCACTGGCCGATTTTGCCGATGCTGGCGAGGGTGGTGATGTCCGGGTCTGAAAGGAGGGTTAAAAGCTCGGTGCGGGTGCTGGTGAGCATGCCTTCGTCATCGACCTGGTTTTCCATGGGGACCAGTTTGGCGCGGCGGTAGGGGGCCATGGGCTCTTTGCTGATGGAGCCTTGTTCGACTTCCTCGGCAATGATGGCGCGGCAGACGCCCTGGACGAGGATGTTGTAGCGGCCATCGAACATGCGGTCGTGCTGGACGATGTAGCCCACGCAGGCGACGGGGCGAAGCGGGGGGGCGCCTTCATAGTTCTGCTTCCAGCCGTTGCCTTCAAAGACGGCCATGGCGATGAGGCCGGTGCTGTCTAGGGCGTCTTTGACCATCTGGCGGTAGCGCTGCTCGAAGATGTGCAGGGGGATGGTGGCGTGGGGGAGCAGTACGCACTCGGGGAGTGGGAAGATGCCGATGGGCTCTGCGAAATTGATCTGGATCGATTCGCTCATGTTTTTATCTTAGGCGGCCAAGGATTAAAGGCGATTAAATGTTGAAGTCTCCGGGGTCGTTTTCGCCGAGTTTGCCCTTGCGCTTGGCGGACATTTTGAGTTCCGGGGGCGCGACGGTGACGGTGTAGCCGGCGGGGATGGACTTGGTGATGAAGACGGAGCCGCCGATGGTGGCGCCTTGACCGATGACGGTGTCGCCGCCGAGGATGATGGCGCCGGAGTAGATGGTGACGTCATCTTCAATAGTGGGGTGGCGCTTGGAACCTTTCCAGGCTTGGCCGCCCTTGGTGGAGATGGCGCCGAGGGTGACGCCGTGAAACATCTTGACCCGGTTGCCGATGATGCAGGTTTCACCGATGACGATGCCTGTGCCGTGATCGATGAAGAAGGATTCGCCGATTGTGGCGCCGGGGTGGATGTCGATGCCGGTTTCGTTGTGGGCGTATTCACCCATCATGCGGGGCAGCAGGGGGACCTGGAGCTTGTAGAGCTCGTGGGCGATGCGGTGGATAAAGATGGCGTCGACGCCGGGGTAGCAAAAAATAGTTTCGTCGGTGCTGTGGGCGGCGGGGTCGCCGTCGAAGGCTGCCTTGGCATCAAGCGCGAGGAGGCGGCGGAGCTCGGGAAGGGTGGCCAGGAAGATGGCAGTGATGCGTCCGGCTTCGGCGTCAAGGCGTTCGGCTTCGCCGTCGGGGGTGTGATCGTGGCGGTGTACGTGGTCGTAGCGCAGGGCTTGGCGGATCTCTTCTTTGAGGTCTGCCTGAAGCCTGACGAGCTGCTCGCCCAGGTGGTATTCAACGGTGAGAGAACTGATGCGGTGATCATCAAAAAAGCCTGGAAAGATGATCTTTCTGAGCAGTTCGATGATATCGATGGCTCGCTGGCGGCTGGGGAGGAAGACCGAGTCGAGGTGGTTGGCGACGGTGTCGGACTTATAGCCTTCGACGAGCGCCTTGACCAGGAGCGGGATGGACGTGTGATGATTGGAATTTGTGTTGGACGGTTGCGGCATGGGCGTATTTTAGCCAAGGATGGGCGGGAGGTAGAGGCTAATCAAAGAATAGTGTCTTGGTCGGGGTTGAAGACGGGTGGTTTGAGTGAAGATTTTTGCCGTGTGTAGAAAAATCTTTTTGAAAATCAAGAATTTTCTATTGAACCTTGCTCAGTGTGTCCGATAATCACAAGTAGTGAGCTTTGGATGAACAACTTTTTCAAGGGAGCTA
>CAZGOM010000041.1:0-36014 GCA_964527265.1 uncultured Phycisphaeraceae bacterium
CAACCATCGAGTGGACACAGCGTTCGAGCAAGATTTCGAATCTTGACGGTTCGACGGTGTTTGAGATGAAGGATGCACAGGTGCCGGCGAGCTGGTCGCAGCTTGCGACGGACATCATGGTGAGCAAGTATTTCCGCAAGGCGGGGGTTCCCCAGGTGGATGCCAATGGGCAGCCGATTTTGGACGATGCGGGTAAGCCGGTGATGGGTCCGGAAAAGTCGGCCGGGCAGGTGATTCACCGTTTGGCGGGGTGCTGGCGGCAGTGGGGGGAGACGCACGGCTACTTCGACAGCTCGGAGGACGCACAGGCGTTCTATGATGAACTGGCGTTCATGATGCTCAACCAGATGTGCGCGCCCAACAGCCCGCAATGGTTCAACACCGGCCTCAACTACGCCTATGGCATCTCCGGCCCTGCGCAGGGGCACTGGATCACCGACGCCAAGACGGGCGAGACCAAGCTGGCCAGCGATGCCTACACCCATCCGCAGCCCCATGCATGCTTTATCCAGTCTGTGGATGACGACCTTGTCAACGAGGGCGGCATCATGGACCTGTGGGTGCGCGAAGCTCGGTTGTTTAAGTATGGATCGGGCACGGGGACTAACTTCTCCAGCATCCGCGGTGAACGGGAGCGGCTTTCCGGCGGCGGGCGCAGCTCGGGCCTGATGAGTTGGCTGCGCATCGGCGATCGTGCGGCGGGGGCCATTAAATCCGGTGGGACCACCCGCCGCGCCGCCAAGATGGTGTGTTTGGATCTGGACCACCCGGACATCGAAGAATTCGTCAGCTGGAAGGTGCGCGAAGAGATCAAAGTCGCAGCGCTTGTGGAAGGCATGAAGGCGCTGTCACCCGAGCAGAAGAAGACAGCCGCGGACCTGAATCTGAAGCTGGACTACGACTTTAACGGTGAATCGTATGCGACGGTCGCTGGGCAGAACTCCAACAATTCGGTGCGCATCTCCAATGAGTTTTTCCATCGGTTGGATGAGGGTGGGGATTGGGAACTGTACAACCGGACCAACGGGAAGGTTTCCAAGACGCTTTCGTCGCGCAAGTTGTGGGATGACATCGCATTTGCCGCGTGGCGCTGCGCGGACCCGGGTGTGCAGTATGACTCTACGATCAACGAATGGCACACATGCCCGGCTTCGGGCCGGATCAATGCGTCCAACCCCTGCTCGGAATACATGTTCCTGGACAACACGGCATGCAACCTGGCGTCTTTGAACCTGATGAAGTTCTATGACTCAGAGACCCGGCAGTTTGATATTGAGGGGTATGAGCACGGCATCAACCTCTGGACGATCGTGCTGGAAATCAGCGTGCTGATGGCCTCTTTCCCGAGCCGCGAGATTGCGCGCCTGTCCTATGAATTCCGCACACTGGGCCTGGGTTATGCCAACATCGGCGCGATGCTGATGCAGGCAGGCATCCCTTACGACTCCGAAGAAGCGCGGGCGATCTGTGGCGCGCTGACGGCGATCCTAACGGGCCGGTCTTATGCGACCAGCGCGCAGCTTGCCTCGGAGCTTGGGCCCTTCCCCGGCTACTACAAGAACAAGGATTCGATGCTGCGCGTCATCCGCAACCACCGCCGCGCCGCGTATGGCGTGTCGCGTGAGAGCGAAGTGGCGACCAATCACCCGCTGGGCGATTACGAAGCCATTGAAATCAAACCTGTGCCCATCGAAGCGCGCTACATGGAGAACCCGTCGACCGATATCGGCTGGATCTCCAACTGCCCGGAACTGCTCCTGCATGCCCGTACGGCATGGGATGAAGCCCTTAACCTGGGTAGCCAATTCGGCTACCGCAACGCGCAGACCACCGTCATCGCGCCCACCGGCACCATTGGCCTCCTCATGGACTGCGACACCACGGGCGTGGAGCCTGACTTTGCGCTGGTGAAGTTCAAGAAGCTGGCCGGCGGCGGGTACTTCAAGATCGCCAACCAGTCGGTTGAGCCGGCCCTGGTGGCGCTGGGATACAGCGTGGCACAGGTGCGGGAGATCATGACTTATCTGCTGGGCAAACTGGACCTGAACGTCCCGCTGCCGTCCCCCGAAGGAAGCACAGTGACTGTTTCGCAGACATTTGCGGAATTCCTGGCGGCGAAGGGCTTGAACAGCGAAGACCTGGAAAAAATCACGCAGGCCGTGAAGGGCGTGTTTGAACTGCCCCATGCGTTCAACACCTGGACGCTGGGTGAAGCGGGCATCGCACGGTTGGGCCTGACGGCGCAGTCCAAGAAGTCCGGGTTCAACCTGCTCAAGGCGCTGGGCCTTAAGAAGAAGCAGATCACCGCCCTCAACCGCATGATCTGTGGCACGCAAACCGTCGAAGGCGCACCTGGCCTCAAGGCCGAGCATCTGTCGGTATTCGATTGCGCCAACACATGCGGCCCAACGGGTGTACGGTTCATCGCGGCGGAAGGGCACATCCGGATGATGGCGGCTTCACAGCCCTTCATCACCGGCGCCATCTCCAAGACGATCAACCTGCCCAACAGCGCGACCATTGATGACATCAAGAGTGCTTACCGCCTCTCCTGGGAACTGGGCTTGAAGGCCAATGCGCTTTACCGCGACGGCTGCAAGCTGAGCCAGCCGCTGAACTCCAAGGTGGATGCCGATACCGAAGAGGACGACCAGGACAATGTGCAGGCAGCCAAGGAAGAAGTGGCGCAGCAAGTGGCGCAAGGCGCTGCCGCTGCCGCGGCGGCCACCAGCGAAGCGCAGAACAAGGTTGTGATCCAGACGGTGGAACGGGTGGTCGAGCGCGTGGTGGATCGGGTTGTGGAGCGGCCGCTGCGCCGCCGCCTGGCCGATACACGGCGGTCGTTGACCCACAAGTTCAACGTCGCGGGCCACGAAGGATATCTGACGGTGGGCTGCTATGACGACGGCCAGCCGGGCGAACTGTTCATCACCATGGCCAAGGAAGGTTCCACCATCGGCGGGCTGATGGACTCCCTGGGCACGGCGATCAGCGTTGCCCTGCAGTACGGCGTGCCGGTGGAATCACTGGTGACCAAGTTCACCCACCAGCGGTTTGAACCGGCGGGCATGACGCACAACCCGGACATTCCGTTCGCCAAGAGCCTTGTGGACTACATCTTCCGCTGGATGGGCATGGAATTCGTGCCCGGCTATCGGGCTTCCAATGCGCCCAAGCGGGGCGGCGATGCCCCAGCGGTTGTGAACACGGAAGAAACCAAGGCTCCTGCGATCCAGAACCCCGGCGCGCGCGCCGCGGCTCAGGCGATCGTCGCCGGTGCCAACCGTGATGATTCGGGCCAGGAGACGAGCATCTTTAAGCCCGAAAGCAAGAGCATTCTCGATCCGCCGCGAAGGAGCACGGCGGCGGTGACCGAAGCCAAGGAAGGCGGGCTGGCTCGCGGGGAAGATTGTGGCAAGGAAGACTGCTGCGATGGCCAGGCTCGGGACGAAGATTCCGGCATCACCCCGGTGATCATGAAGAGCGGCAAGGCGCTGGGAAAAGTGGGCGGCACGCCCGGTAACTCCACGCTGAGCAGCTCCCTTGGAGCACTTCAAGCCGACGCACCGGCATGCGATGTCTGCGGGACGATCACCGTCCGCTCAGGCACGTGCTACAAGTGCCTGAACTGCGGCAACTCGATGGGCTGCAGCTAATAGGCGAGTCGAGTCAAACCCTCAAAGGATGGGGGTGTCACGGAAGACCAATGGCTTTCACGGAGGAGTTCAACGGATTGAGCAATTGCCACTACCGCCGCACACGGTAGAGAACGCCAGGGCTGGCTGAGGCCCCCCATCCTTCCGACGCCCCCGCGGATTCCACCCCGCGGGGGTTGTCTTTTAATGGTAGCGAGCCGAGCAGGGTAGTAAATGGCAAATTCGGGGGAAGGGGAAAGTGGGTGGGAACCCTGGGGTGATGAACACGTCCTACTATAAAGTTATGACATTTTGGCGATTACGTGGCCGCAGGCTTCGTTCCTTTCGATACGTTTGGATTTTGAGGGTTAGCATGGGCAAGACGCTCTGGTTGGGGTGTGTGATGTATGTGCTGGCAATTGCCGCGCCAGCCTGGGCTGCTGTGACTGCAGCGGATATTTTCAGCAGTGGGATGGTCTTGCAGCGGGAGATGCGGGTGCCGGTATGGGGGAAGGCGAAGTCTGGGGAAGAGGTGGTGGTGAGCTTTGATGGGCAGAAGGTGGCTGTTAAGGCTGGGGAAGATGGACGATGGAAGGTGGCATTGGAACCGATGAAGGCGAATGCCGTGGGGCGCGAGTTAGTGGTTGCCGGTGCTGAAAATACGCTGACATTCAAGGATGTGCTGGTGGGAGAAGTGTGGCTGGGGAGTGGGCAGTCGAATATGGTTTGGGAATTGCGCCAGTGCCTGAATGGTAAGGAGGAAGCCGCGCAGGCGAACTACCCGAACATCCGGTTTTTCGCGGTGGGGTATGCGGCGGGCGATGACCAGGGATACAAGATCGTTCCGACGATCCAGGCACAACGATATGCGCTTAGGCCGCAGGAGAAGGTGCTGGGCTCGTGGAAGGCGTGCACACCTGTGAATGCTGGGAATTTCTCAGGGGTGGCGTATTTTTTTGCCCGGCGGATCCATCAAGAACTGAATGTGCCGGTGGGGATTGTGGTGAGCGCGATGGGAGCCACGGCTATCGAAGCATGGATGAGCCTGGATTCTCTAAAACAGGTGCCAGCCTATCGGGAGCGGGCGGAGGCGTTTGATTTGCTCGCCAAAGATTACCTGGCTGATCCGGATAACCTGCCCAAGGCGCTTGAAGCGCAGAAAATGAGACTGGCTACTCAGCAGGCCAAGTGGTTTGAGGAATTGGATGGGCAAGACGCAGGGATCATCGGGCGATGGATGGCGCCGGGCCTTGAGATGAATGATTGGGGGAAGACCATGTTACCTGTAAGTATGGCGGATAACCCGATTGGTTCGCCGGTGGCATCGATTTGGTTTCGCAAGGAGGTGACGATTCCCCAGGGATGGGTGGGGAAAGAACTGGAAATTCATATGGGGGTGATTGATGCGGTGGATGAGACGTATGTGAACGGCCACAAAGTGGGGCGAACCTGGTTTGATACCAAGGAATATTGGACTACCACGCGGGTTTACAGGGTGCCTGCAGAAGCGGTGAGGGGCACGCGGGTGGCGGTGGCGATGCGGTTGTTAAAAATGAACTACCACATGGCTCCTTTGGGTCCGGCGGCAGAGATGAGGCTGGAATTGGTCAATAAGGGACAGGAGGTAATCAGCCTTGCTGGGGAATGGCAGATGAAGAAGGCGCAGGATTTAGATGCGGGGCGACAGCCCAAGCCGGCACCGACGGTGGATAAGGCGCCCGGCGGGCATTACTGCCAGCCGGGGGTGATGCATAACGGGATGATCCATCCGATTCAGCCTTTTGCGATACGGGGCGTGCTTTGGTACCAGGGAGGGGCGAATGGGCCGTACTACGTGGATTACCGGTCGCTGCAGCCGGCGATCGTAAGGGCCTGGCGGACGGAATGGGGGCAAGGAGATTTCCCTTTTGTGGCGGTGCAGCAGCAGGATTTCTGGGAGCAGCAGACGACGGCGGTGGAGCGTGGCGGATACACGAATCTACGGGAGGCGCAGGCGAAGGTACTGACGGTGCCGGGGGGAATCCTGGTGACCGCGCTGGGCGTAGGGGAGGCCAATAATCCGCACAATAAGAACAAGCAGGAGGTGGGACGACGTATGGCACTGGCGGTGCTTGGCGAGGTGTACAAAAAGCCGATTCTTAGCTCGGGCCCGATGTATAAATCGATGGTGGTGGAGGGGGATAAAGTGAGGCTGGCGTTTGACCATGCAAGGGGAGGTCTGCATGCGAAAGGAGATCCGCCGGTGGGATTTGCGATCGCGGGCGAGGACCGGGCGTTTTATTTTGCGAAGGCGAAAATCGAAGGTGAGCAGGTAGTGGTGTGGTCTGAGAAGGTGATTAAGCCGATCGCCGTGAGGTATGCATGGGCGACCAATCCGGTGTGCAACATCTTTAACGCGCAGGATCTGCCCATTTTTCCGTTTGCGACGGATTCATGGGATTTGGCGCAACTTGTGATCCCCAAGGACACGATCACGGTCCCCACGGGATGGACGCCGAAATAGGAAACCATTGGCACGACATGAATTTTCTGTCACTTTGAGTGGATTTTCGCCATGCAAGCTCATGCGAAGCTAACATGGGTCGAGGAAATTGTTTCGTTCTTCAAGGGCGTTATACAGACCACCGGGCGGAGAGTTGCGATATGTATCAGACGATGCAGCGGCAGATGGACAAACTTCGCCAGAAAGTGGCTATTTTAGGAGCGGAGGTGGAGGAATCACTCCACAATGCGATCAAGGCACTGGAGGCCAAGGACGCGCGCCTGGCCAAGCAGGTGATCGAAGCGGATGACCGGATCGATGCGCTGGAGATTGATATTGAGGAAGACTGTCTGCAGACGCTGGCGCTTTACCAGCCTGTGGCAGACAACCTGCGTTATGTGGTTGCAGTTCTGAAGGTAAATCAGGATTTGGAGCGAATTGGGGATTTGTGTGTGAATATTGCCGAGCAGGTGCAAATGCTTTGCACGCAGACGCCGGCGGACATTCCTGGGCTTAAGCTGGCACAGATGGGGGTAATGGCTAAGTCGATGCTGCGTAAGAGTTTGGATGCGCTGACGACGCTGAACATCACGCTTGCGAAAGAAGTGCGGGCATCCGATCCGACTCTGGATGAACTGCACCGCAACAGCTATACGGTGGTCGAGCAGGTGTTGCATCAGGACCAGAATCTGACCGATTGGGCACTGAGTTGTTTGAGTATTTCGCGGTATCTGGAGCGAATCGGGGACCAGTCCGTGAATATTGCCGAGGACGTGATTTATATGGTGGAGGGGGAAATCTACCGGCACCGGTCCAAGCGTGAAAAGGCGGGGAAACTGTGAAGGTGGGTTCAGCGTCGTGGGTTCTGGGTTCTGTCAGAGGAAGAATGTAAGTTGCATTTGGTGGGGATTTGCTATTGCATGGGTGAAAGATCAGACTTTGCGAATGATCTCAGACACACTCAAGATCGTTCGTATTCAGGTGAATGAATTGGACCCGGAACCGCTGGCGGTGCCGTTTTGCGATGCGACGATGGGACCGTTTCATCATTGGAAGATCCATTGGCTGCGGCTGACGGCGGATGATGGGACGGTGGGGCAGGCCATGGGGACGCCGGGTGTGCCGGAGGCGACGACCGCGCTGTTGACGGAGGAAGGGCGGGATATTGAGGGGTGGTGGCAACGGCTTTGGTGGCTGCATCGCAACAATGGGCACAGAAGCCCGGCCTCAACGGGGGCGGTGAGCGCGGTGGACATGGCGCTGCGGGATGTATTGGCCAAGCGGGCGGGTATGCCGCTGCATCGCTTTTTGGGGGCCAGGCGGGATGAGGTGGAGGTTTATGGATCTGGCGGGGGGACGAATTTGCCGATTGAAGCGCTGATTGAGGAGATGAAAGAGTTGGTCGGGCGTGGGTTTACCACGGTGAAGATGAAGGTGGGGAAGGATTTTGGCACGCGGATGGAAGAGGATGTGGAGCGTGTGCTGGCGGTGCGGCGTGCAGTGGGGCCAGGAGTGGGGCTGGCGGTGGATGCGAACCAGGTTTGGAGCGCGGGAGAGGCGTTGAGGTTCGCACAGAAGATTGAGGGGGCGAAGATTGCGTGGTTTGAAGAGCCGGTGCATTCGGCGGATCGGGAGGCGATTCGGAAGATAAGCCGAGCGTGCCCGTTTGATGTGGCGATGGGGGAGAGCGAGAACCACTGGCTAGGCTTTCGAGATTTGGCGGAGTGCGGGGTGCAGCATATTCAGGCGGCGCCATCGGCATTGCCGGGGTTTGCGCGCTGGAAGGAGGCCGTGGCGTTTGGAAAAGCGGGCGGCAAGGTTTGGAGCGGGGGCGGATCGCCCCACTTGAATGGCTATTACCTAGCGACGGAACCGGAGATGATTCAGGAATTTTTGCATGGAATTGTGGGGCAGTGGGCGCGGGTATGGCGCGTTTGTCCGGAAATCTCAGAGGGAAAACTGAGGTTGTCGACTATGCCTGGTTTAGGAATTGAAGTGGATTGGGATGGATTGTCGACAAAGGGGCTTTGCAGGGTTGTGATGGATTGGGTGCATGAAGGTGGCAATTAGTTTCTCACACATGAAATAAGCATGACTTTGCAGATTCAGATGCGTAAGATGGCTCAGCCCGTTTTACGTTCCCGCAGGC
This sequence comes from uncultured Phycisphaeraceae bacterium, assembly GCA_964527265.1. Lineage (GTDB taxonomy): Bacteria > Planctomycetota > Phycisphaerae > Phycisphaerales > Phycisphaeraceae > CAZGOM01. The sequence continues at coordinate 8,267 of CAZGOM010000041.1, forward strand.
CGTTAATTGGACCAGGAGTTTTCTGATGCGTCGTGACGCTCGCACGTTTGTTGGTGTTTTGGTGGGTAGGTTGTTGGGAAAGCTTCCAGGGAGCCTGAAGGGGGGCATTGCAAAAGGAAGGTTTTCGGGCCATTTTTTTGAACCGCTTGAACCGCTTGAGCCGCGCAAAATGGTGACAGCGTCAGTGGCGTTGCCGATGAATGACATAACGGTCAACACGACTACAACGACAAGCCGAGTGATTTCTGTCGCCAACTTGTTCAAAGACGACAATATTTTTGGGACTGTTGTTGAATTTACGTTTCTTAACGTTAATGCCGCGCCGACCAAAGTGAATGTGGAGCTTTTTGACGGCGTGACGGTGCAGACGGTGGCGAATTTTCTGAAATATGTCACGAACAACAAATGGGATGACACCATCATCCATCGTGCCGTTTATGATTTCGTGGTTCAGGGCGGGGCGTTTAAGGGGTTTGACGGGGGGATCACGACATACGACCCGGTGGTCAACGAGCCGTATTACTCTAATAAACGCGGCACGATCGCCATGGCTAAGGTGTCGGGCAACCCCAACAGCGCAACCAACCAATGGTTTTTCAACGTTGAGGACAATTCCGCGAATTTGGATAACCAAAACGGCGGGTTTACGGTGTTTGGGCGTGTGCTGGGCGATGGGATGACAACCATCGACAAGATCAATGAAATTCAGTCATGGAATGCCGGGGGGGCATTTACATCGATTCCCCTGGTTAATTACACCAGCGGGGCGGTGCAGCCCAACAACTTTGTACGCGTGCAGGACATCAGCGTCAGGAAAGAAGTGGTCGTGACCAGTGCGACCAGCAGTAATAACTCGATTGTGACCACTTCTTTTGACGAAAACGGAAACCTTAAACTCAATTTTGTGGGTGATTTGACGGGCAAAGTGAACATCACGGTGACAGGCACAAGCGCCGATGGGACCACCGCAACCGACACGTTTACCATCGAAGTGGTCGGAACGGGCGTAAGCCCGACCGCCAATTCCGGCACGATCAATATCGATTTCGCCCGCTCAACCAATATCACCAGCCAGCTTTTTGGCCTCACCTCCGGCGGGCTGAGGGAGACGCTGGCGATCCTGGCCAAGCCGACCCACGGGACGTTGGCGTTGGATCCTCAAAATCAGCAGGTTTATTACATTGCCGATGCGGGGTATGTGGGAACGGACAGCTTTCAATACACCCTGCGGAACGGGGCGAATTATGTGTCTGATATCGGCACCGTCAACCTGGTGAATGCGTCGGCCGTGACGTTGGGAGGCGGGGCTGGCGACATTCAGGAAGTGATGTACAAGAATTCGGCTGGCAAGACTCTGAGTATCAAGTTCGAGTCGGGAACATCTGGGAAGGTTCACTTCTCGGGCACACCCACAGGGCTGACGCTCTACGGCAAACTCGCAGTTCTTGAAGGAACGAATCTGGACGTGGATTTCCTGGACTTGACGTCCTCGACAAGCACCACCTCAGCCACCAGCAGCAACACGGGGCTGGTGACGACATCGGTGGGAGCCACTGGCGCTTCCCTCGCGTTTAGCGCCGGGGTATTCGGTGCTTCCACCATCACAGTCAACGGCGTGACGGCCGATGGGGCAAAGACCGGAAAATACGTCGTAACGGTGCTGAACAACACCGGACCCACGGCCGGAAGCGGCACCCTCATCTCAGAGTTCAACCGGGTTACGAACATCACGCAGCAGGTATTTGCGCTGACATCTGACCCGGATGGGACCATCAACAAGTCGACATTCAGAGTTGTGCAGAAGCCGGCCCACGGCATCATCCTATTCGATTCGGATAAACAGCAGATCGTCTACCAACCGGACCCAGGATTTATCGGCAGCGATACGTTCACCTATACCGTGCTGGATGACAAGAACGTCGTTTCCAATGTGGGGACGATCACTATGACAACGGGGAAGGTCATCACACTCAGCAGCGCTCCTGGCAGCATACGACAGTTGACGTTCGTGAACTCCGATGGCGCACGCGTGGTGTTCACGCTTCAAGGAGCGGGAACCGTAAAGCTTGAGTTCACCGGTAGCATTAGCTCGTTTACAACTTTTGGCACCACTGGTTTGCTCGTCGGCAGCAGCCCGGTTATCTCGAGTGTACTTATCTCCGGAACCAACGGTTCATCGGTGATCACGGTTACATCTGAAGGTGGGACGGCGACGGCCAAGACAACCATCACGGGTGTGACGCTCACATCAGACCTGGGCGCGTTTTATGCTCCTTCAGTGAGCCTTGGCGCAGGTGGATTTGTGGCTTCCGCAGGTGCGGATATCGGAGTACTGCGCGTGGCGGATGTTGCTACAAATGCGGACATTACACTTCCTGGAACCAATCCGGGCATGCAGGTTATTGTCCGCGATGTTGATACCACGGTGGATATGAACATCAATAGCATGGCGCAGTCGGTGCGTGCGAGGAAATGGGGTTCGGGAAATCTTAATGCCTTGGGACTGGAATCCTTCCTGCTTACATCCAGTTCCGCATCGGGCATGAAACTCACCACCGGGACAGAATCCCAGACGCTTCGATGGGTCATGTTCGGCGGCGGCCTGGGTGACACAGGAAGCGCCAGCATCGCCGGCGGCGTGGGGCAGATGCTGGTGCTTGGTGCGACTGCTTCACTCTCCAGCATTACCATCGGTAAGGATGTCCAGAAATTCGTGGCGGTCCAGTCGCTGGGCGGCAGCACAACCATCGGCGGCAGCGTCAGCACCTTTAAGGTGCTGGGCAGCATCAGCCAGGGGACATTGAACTTTGCGACCGTGGGATCCATGGTCGTTGGCGGGAATCTCGTGAACACCACTGTTAAGGTGTCCGTGGGGATACAGAATCTGTTGGCCTCGCAGATGATCAATTCATCGCTCCTGTCTGGCGTGGGCGCGGTTTCTGCCGGGACGCTGTTGCCCACTGCTTCGGGGCAGTTCACAGCTCAAGTGGGCTACATCGGGTTTGTCGGGCTCAGCGGATCAGCGACCCCCGCCGGTGCGGGCTTCCAGGACAGTCGCATCGCCGGCAAGACGCTCATCAACGCCCGCCTGGGATATGTAAAGACTTCCAATTCCAGTGAGGGCTTTGGCGTCGCGGCCTTGAACTACACGGGGCTGATCCGCATGACAGTGCTAGAGAGCGATAAAACCGCAACAATCGATACCCCCGCCGACCAGGCCGCGGCCAACAACCAGTTTTCAGCTCAAGGTATTGCCAAGGGCGACTTTGTGCTGCTGGTGGTGGGTGGATAAGCCAAGCCAGAAGAGGCAAGCCGGAAGTTGAATCCTTTGCTATCCTTTTCGCCATGCAGAGCGCCTTTGAAACAGAAAATCGTGGCCAGAGCATTCGTGGAACCGTTTACCGGTCAGATCTGGTTTCCGGGCGTGGGCCCACCGTGCTGTTTCTTCACGGATTTACAGGAACCCGCATTGAGCCGGGATTTATGTTTGTACGGCTTGCGCGGGAGCTGAATGCCAGGGGCATTCATGCGGTGACATTTGACTTTATCGGGTCGGGCGAATCCGATGGCTTGTTTGAGGAGATGCTTGTTTCCCATGAGCTTTCGGATGCGTTGAAAGTAACGCAGTGGGTGGAAGGGCAATCGTTTGTGGACCGCTCACGGATGGGCGTGGTGGGGTTTTCTCTGGGTGGGATGCTGGCGGCTACGCTGACGGCCAAGCGGCCGTCGTTTAAGGCACGGGTGCTGCTGGCGCCTTCAACGGCACACAATCTGTGCCGGCTGACAGGCGACCGGGATGCGTGCACTCCGCAAGTGCCGCAGTTGGTCTATGGGGCGCACACGTTACACAAGGATTTTTTTAAGGATCTGCAGACGTTTAACGGCCCGGCAGATATGGTTAAGTGCAAGGCGCCGACACTGGTGGTGCAAGGGACGGCGGACACATCCGTGACGCCTGCGGTGTCGCAGGAATACACGGATGCAATGACGAAGGCGGGGATTGAAAACAAGACGGTTCTGATTGATGGCGGCGACCATGTTTTCAGCAAACAGGCATGGCAGCGTGGGATGATTGGGGCGGTGGCCGAGTGGCTACCGAAGCGCATTTAAGGTTGCTTGTCAGCTTCTGACTTGGGGCCGCGCCAGATGCGGCCGGCGAACTGGGTTTCGACGTGTTGTGTGGCTGCACGCGGGCCGGCCCACATTCGGATATACGCGAAGGGGAGAAAGCCTGGGGGATCGCCTGAACGCTTACCGATTTCTTCGAGATAGAGCCAGGAGACGGTGGGGTGCTCATGGTGGGCCTTGTGCCAGTTGTGATTGAGCCAGAGCTTGTCGATGGGGGCCCAGACAAAGAGGTTTCGCGCGCCTTGGGTGATATGGCGGGGTGTATCGTAATGATGGACGTATTGCATGGCCGACCAGAGTATGCCGAAGGCGGCAAAGAGAGCGAAGTAATGAAGGATGGGGATATTTAAAAGCCAGATGATCGCAGGGTGAAAGGCGAGGATAGCGAGAGCCTCAAGGCGGATGGCCCAGGCATAGCGGGGGTTTAATGAATTCATGAAGGCTTGGCTGGGCCGGTCGAATTTGAACCATCGGGCGTGCAGGAGGAACGGGGCAAGCAGGACGGCGAAGTTGCCGATGACGCAGATGACATAAAACCCGCCGGTGATGATGCCAAACCATTGGACCCACTTCCAGGGGACATATTCATCGGGGAACCAGAGGTCAAAGGCTTCGTCGTCGGAGCGGTTTCTGCGGTGATGGTTGAGGTGGCCCTGACGCAGGAGGTGAAAGGGGATGGGGAAGAACATTGTCAGGAGGGTGCCGGTGCGGTCGTTGGCTTTGGGGTTGGAAAAAAGTATCCCGTGAACGGCTTCATGAATGGAACCATAAACGCCTTGCATGAGCAGGGAGAAGATGCAGGCAATCAGGATGAGTTGCCAGAAGGTGGCGGCTTTAGCCGCGAAGACGATGCAGGTAAAGGCGACAAAAATCTGAAGGGTGACGATGAGGGCATTGAGCCGACCGGGGATGACCCTTTCAGCGGGCAGGATGATGCTGGCGCTGGGAATGTTTTCGATGCTCGGAGTGGAAACGGAACCCCCTGGAATTGAATCCGGAATCGAAGCCATTGTCTTCATACGTTTAAGCATATACACTCAACGCGCTGAATGAATTTACGTTTCGGGGAAAAAACATGTCTAAACAATCACAGATGCCACGGCGCGCGCTTCGCGTCGCACTGGTCTCCCCCAAGGGGCCGTTGTACCGGCACAGAGGTGGGATATTCGGCAAATCGCTTCGCTACAAACCGCTGACATTGACAACTCTGGCGGGCCTCATACCGCAGGATATTCCGGTGGAATTGACGCTGGTGGACGAGGGGATTCAGGATATGTCCGAAGGGTTGGATGTGGACCTTGCGGGGTTTACGGTGATTACGGGGACGGCGCCCCGGGCGTATGAGCTTTCAGCGAAACTGCGGGCGCGGGGCGTGAAGACAGTGTTGGGCGGGCCGCATGTAACGCTGGTGCCGGATGATGCGCAGCCCCACGCCGACAGCATCGTGGTGGGCTATGCGGAGGACACGTGGCCGCAGTTATTGCGGGATCTTGGCGCTGGGGCATTAAAGGCGAGATATGACCAGGCGCCAGGATTGAGTCTTGCGGGAAGGCCTTATGCGAAGCGGGAATTGCTTCCACGCAAGAACTTTTTGACCGATAACGTGTTCGAGGCGACGCGGGGGTGTGTACACAACTGCGAGTTTTGTGTGGTGCCCAGCGCATGGGGGCGCAAGCCGTACCAGAAGCCTGTGGGTGAAGTGGTGCGGGAGATTCTGCTGCACTTTGAGACGACACGGTCGCGGAGCATGATCTTTATTGATCTGAATCTAATCGCCGACAAGGGGTATGCGATTGAGCTTTTTAAAGCATTGGAGCCTCTAAAAGCAAAGTGGTTTGGGTTGGCGACGACGCTGATCGGGTCGGATAATGAACTGCTGGAATGGGCCAGAAAGAGCGGGTGTTCGGGTTTGTTGATCGGGTTTGAATCGATTTCACCTGTGAATTTGAAACACAGCAAGAAAGGGTTCAACCAGCCGGAGGATTTTGCGGGCCTGGTGAAAAAACTGCATGCCAGTGGGATTGCTGTGCAGGGGTGTTTCACGTTTGGGATGGATGATGACACTCCCGGTGTGTTTGAAGAGACGGCGAAATTTGCAGTGGAAGCGGGGATTGACTTGCCACGCTTTGCGGTGGTGACGCCTTTTCCCGGAACGCAATTGCACCAGCGGCTGGCGGCGGAGGGGAGAATCCTGACGCGCGACTGGTCGCTCTATGATGGTCAGCACGTGGTGTTCACGCCCAAGCGGATGAGCGTGCAGGAACTGCAGTTGGGCACGGAAAAAGCCTGGAAATATGCGTATGGATGGCGGTCGATGGCGGCGCGGCTGGTGAAAAGCCCCGCGCCATGGCACGTGAGTATTGCGACGAATTTGGGCTATCGGTTTTATGCGCACAACCTGCATCGGTTTTACAACTGCGACTGGATGATCGACCCGGCGGGGATCAACCTGGATGCATTGAATCGCGTGCCACTGACTATTTCAGGGGTCGCGACAGGTTCCACTTCGGGGGCATCACGATGACAACATTGATCACACCGACTTTGAGTGCGCGGCCCAAGCGGGAAGCAAGCGCCAAGGCGGGGCCGTATCGGTTGACGATCATTCATCCGTGCATCGGGCGCAGGCCCGGGCAGGACTACATTCGGACCTGGCAGATGGAACCGTTGCCGGCGGCGACATTGGCCGGGTTGACCTCTAAGGATGTGGAGGTGCGTTTTTATGACGATCGAATGGAAGATATTCCCTTTGACGCTCCGACGGATCTGGTGGCGATCAGTGTCGAGACGTATACGGCCAAGCGGGCGTATCAAATTGCGACTGAGTATCGCAGGCGCCATATTCCGGTGGTGATGGGGGGCTTTCATGCATCACTGCGGACGAGCGAAGTGGCCGACTATGCGGATGCCGTGGTGGTGGGTGAGGCGGAAAAGGTGTGGGAGGCAGTGATCGATGATTTTCGGCATGGGACACCGCAGAAGATTTACCGCGCGCAGGGGCGGCCTTCGCTGTTGGGTCTCAAGCCGGACCGGTCGATTTTTGAAGGCAAGCGGTATTTGCCGGTGGGCCTGGTGGAGGCGGGACGGGGATGCCACTTCAAATGCGAGTTTTGCGCAGTGACAAAGGTGTTCGGCGCGACGCAGACGCGGCGGCCCATCGGGGACATTCTGGAAGAGATCAAACATGTGCGCGACAAGTTTGGGCGCAAGCTGTTTTTCTTTGTGGATGACAACATCACCAGCAACCTGGAAGAGGCAACGGCTTTTTATGAGGCGCTGGCGCCGCTGGGGATTCGATGGGTGAGTCAGGCGAGCATCAATGCAGCGCATGATGAGAAGTTTTTGAGCGTGCTGGCGAGGTCAGGTTGCATGGGGGTGTTGATCGGGTTTGAAAGTATTGATCCGCAGACTCTGGCAGCGATGAATAAGCGATTCAACCAGATGAAGGGTGGGTTTGAAGTTGCGCTGGCGAACATGCGCAAGCATGGCATTCGTGTGTACGGCACGTTTGTGTTTGGCTATGACCGGGACACACCGGAAACATTCACCAAAACAGTGGCGTTTGCACGAAGCCAGGGGATGTACATTGCCGCGTTTAACCACCTTACACCTTTTCCCGGCACGCCGCTCTACGAGCGCCTGGAATCGGAAGGGCGGCTGAGGTTTAAAGAGTGGTGGCTGGATGATGAATACCGCTACAACACGCTTCCATTTACCCCGGCGAATATGAGCCCGCAAGAGATGCAACGCCTTTGTGTGCAGGCGCGGCGTGAATTCTATTCTTGGCCCAGCATCTTGCGACGGTCAGCGATGGCGCCCAACTGGACGAACGGTTTCATGTTTCGGAATTTCTTTTTAATCAATGCCCTGCACCGGACCGATGTGAGCATGCGTGATGGTTTTCCCCTTGGCGATCCAACATGGAAGGGCCCGCTGATCAAGGCGGGGTGAGCCGTAGGAGTAACCAGCCATGACCGCCAACATAGCCCAATCCATCATGCCGCTGGAGATTACGCGAAAAAGCTTCGCTTTGGCAACCCCTGACGATCATGCAGAAATCGCAAGAATCCTGCGTGAAAACACCATGGAGGGAACGATCACGCTGTCTCTTGAACGTTCTCCGGATCCAGAGAATGCGGGGCGCAATCAGTGGCCTTTGTTATACAAAACGATTGCGGGGCGTCGGCCTGGGGGCGGTCTTTTCGGGTGTGGATCGCTTGGGGTTCGTGATTGTTATGTGAATGGCGCTGTCACACCCGTAGGATATCTGGGGACGCTGAGACTGGATATTGATGCGCGCAACCACCCGCGAATATTGCCGCGCGCGTATGAATTTCTTAAGGAGGTTCATGAGCAGCACAGCATGGCCAAAATGTATTTCACCAGCATCATGAACGACAACGCGCGGGCACGAAAAGTATTGGAGGCCGGCTTGCCGGGGTTACCGGCGTATTGCCCGTTGGGTGGGTTTGCTTCCGTGCTGATTGATGCGGCGAAAGGCCCGGTGCCGTTCGGGCAGACAACAGAGGACGGGCGAGAGGAAATGATTTTCGATATCTGCCGATTGCTCAATGAAGAAGGGAGCAAGACGCAGTTTGCACCCGTGTGGACGCCTCAGATGCTCTTAGGACATCGAGACTGGCAGGGACCGTCCCTCGAGGATTTTTGTTTTGTCATAGATGCGGGGAAGATAGTGGCCTGCGGAGCGATATGGGACCAACGCGCTTTTGCCCAGGCGGTGATTCGCGGCATGTCCGGGTTGAGCGGATTGGCACTCAAAATGTTCGATTGGTTTGGAGGTGCAGGCGCATTCAAGACTGGAACGATTTTGCCCATGGGGCACATCTCACATCTGGCTGTGCGGGACAATGATCCAGTGCTGACGCACAGGCTTGTTTCCGGGCTTGCGAGAAAGGCACATACGAAAAAACTGCGATTTCTTGTGATGGGGCTTCCCGGGAATGATCCTCGGGTGAAACAATTGACGGACAGAAACAGGGTGCTTGAAAGCACGATATATGGCGTTCATTGGCCGAGCCAGAGGTCTGTGATGGAGATGCTCGACGGACGGCCGATTCACCCGGAGGCAGCACTGTTATGACCGCATCGATGCTTGAATGGACATCTGGAGTCACCGGCACTTTGGTAGCCAGGGAGCAATTGGTCAATTCACAGCGGGAGACCATGCTGGGGTTGATAGGCCGGCATTTTCATGGGGTGACGCGGCAGGCGTTTGAGGCTGATCTTGAGGGTAAGAATTGGGTGTTGCTGCTGCACGATTCGCAAGGACGTTTAGTCGGATTTTCCACGTTGTGCGTCTATGAAAGCGATTTTGACGCAAAACCGGTGAGCGTGGTGTATTCAGGAGACACAATTGTCGACCCCTGCGCATGGCACACGGCGGCCTTGCCCCGTGAGTGGATTAAAGGCGTGATGGGGCTCAGAAAGCTGTACCCCAGGGGGCGGTTTTATTGGTTGTTGATTACGTCGGGTTTCAGAACATACCGGTTGATGCCCACTTTTTGGCAGGAATTTGTGCCTCGCCATGATGCGCGTGCACAAGATGAACATATGAGGCTGATGCGACATCTGGCTGAAGCGAGGTTTGGGAAGCGATACGACCCGCGCACTGGAATTGTGCGGCTGGAGCAGGCGCAGGTGCTGGCGCAGCACCTGGCGGGGATTCCCAGAGAGCGCAGGGAAGATCCGCATGTGGCGTTTTTTGAACGGCAAAACCCAGGACATGCAGAGGGTGACGAGATGGTTTGCCTGACTGAAATATCAGAAGAGAACCTGACGCGGGCGGGGGAGCGGGTGGTGCATGGCCGAGCGCAACGCGGGATTCAACCAGGAGCGTAACTTTGCGCAGTTGGCTTTGTCCGGTTGCCAACCGTCTCTGGAATCTGGCCAATGGGCCGGCTTATCACCGTTACGCTAAGGCGTTGCGCGATCCGATGGGTGTCCAAAATGCGCTGTTGGCGGGATATCTGATGCGCGGGGCGGAGACTGTGTTTGGGCGTGATCACAGGCTGGGATCGGTGAATTCAGTCAAGGCGTTTCAGGAGCGGGTGCCGATTCGGGGGTACGACGAACTGGCGCCGTATATCGGCCGGGTGGCGCTGGGGGAGAGTGGGATTTTGACGACGGAGAAAGTTGAGCGTCTGGCGACGACGAGCGGGTCAACTCGGGCGCGGAAGTTGATTCCTTACACACGCAGGCTGCAGGGGGAGTTTAATCGGGCAATCGGGCCGTGGATGGGGGGGCTATTTGCCGCGCGACCGGAACTCATGTCGGGTAGCGCGTATTGGTCGATTACTCCGGTGGGATCTGCGAGGAAGATGGAGCGTTTATCGCCTGAAGGGCCGCCGATTGGGTTTGAGGAGGACAGTGCTTATTTAGGGGGGGTCTACAAATACCTGATTGATCAAGTGATGGCTGTTCCCGGGCGGGTGCGTTTGATTCAAGAAATGGAGGTTTTTCGCCATGTGACAGCGCGGTGGCTGCTGGCGAGGGAAGATTTGACGATTATCTCAGTATGGCATCCGTCGTTTCTGGATCTGATCATGCGCCACATTCGAGGGCAGTGGGATGTGCTTTGCAAAGAAATTCATGACGGGGTACGGAGCGATGGATTAGGGGGTGATCCGCCACGGGCTCGTCAGCTTGGCGGGACCGATCCGAGTCGCCCGAAATCGTTTTGGCCGCGGCTTGGGTTGGTAAGTGCTTGGAGTGATGCGAATGCGCAAGCCGGTGCCGCGGCGATGGCGGAAGGATTCGCTGGTGTTTTGTTTGAGCCCAAGGGACTGCTGGCGACCGAGGCGTTTTTTACGCTGCCTTTTCGTGGCCGGCATCCATTGGCGATGTGTTCCCATTTCTTTGAATTTCTAGGGGAGGATGGCAGTGTCTACCTGGCGGACCAGCTTCGGGAGGGAGCGCGATACCAAACAGTGGTGACGACCGGCGGTGGGTTGTGGCGGTATCGGACGGGAGACGTCGTGCAGGTGGATGGTTGGGTGGATCGCACGCCAAGCCTCCGTCTGGTGGGGCGAGAAGACCATGTTTCGGATCTGTTTGGTGAAAAGCTGAGCGAAGGATTTGTGGCTGGGGTGATTACGACGGTGTTGGGTAAGCAGGGTTGCCGCGCTCCTTTTGCCATGCTGGCGCCGCAGAATATGACTGAGGGGGTGGGCTATGTTCTGTATTTGGAAGCACCTGGATTTGAGATTGAGGTTGGCACTTTGGAGTTAGAAGCTGGGTTGTTTTGTAACCCGCACTATGCGTATTGCCGCCAACTGGGACAGTTGATTGCCTCACGCGTGGAAATAGTGAAAGCGGGAGCATATGAGCGCTACACAGGTGTGCTGCTGGAGCGTGGGATGCGGCTGGGGGACATTAAACCGGCGGTTTTGAGTCGAGAAGAGGGTTGGTCAGGTCGGTTATGAGATGACCGTTGAGCAAGGGCAGGTTGAGAAGGGTTGGCGTGTTATCGCCGCGTAGTTTTGATGCATTGGTGCTGTATGCGGATTTTCTGGTCACAAATGCGATGTAAACTCTCTTGGAGTGTTCTGGGGTTGCGGCAATGAAAGCGGGTGCCCATTCAGGCGGGCGTCACACGCGGGAATGGATCGCCATAGGTGGGCCTGAGGCCAAAGCGGAGCGCAAACTCTGCCACGGCTTGAATTCCCGCGTTGCCAGACTCCAGAATGCGGTCGTGGGTGAAGGGGCAGCGATGAATGCCTTGTGGCACTTCCAACAATAGAGGAAGCGCGCCGGTGGCTTGGTGCGCGAAGGTCTGGAAGGTGAAGGACCATGGGGGCGGGGAGCATTGGTCTGGATGGAGGGGATCAAATCCTGCATCAACAAGACGGGCGAGGGCGTAGCTTGCGACCTGATCCTGGCGGCGAAAGACGGCGGGATTGGTCATGGCGTCGGGCTGGTAGAAGCAGGGAGGAGCGCCGTGGGCGTGGAGGCTCAGGAAGCCATCAGGCAGCTCATGGCGAAGCATGTCGATTACGGCGCGGTTTTCAGGAGCGAGTGCAGAGCCAAAAAAGTCGTCGTGCTGGAGATTAATGCCGCGCTGGTTGTAGTAGCCGCCGAGGTATTGGACCTGATCTGGTGGAAAGGGCTGGGTTTCCTTGATCTTGCGGCCTTTGGGGAGCGTGCCGTCTGACCAGATGCCTTGCTGGATGAGGTAAAGGTCATCAAGCTCAGCACCAACGAGGTGATCAACAAGAGCACGCTGGCGGCCATCAGGGTTCATGCAGGGGACGATGGTGAGGCGCATCTTGCCAAGAAGAGTCTGCAGGCTGGAGCGGTCCTTGCCTTGGATGTCTTTGCCGGTTTCAAGAATGTGAATGATGTTGAGGCAGATGGCAATGCCTTCGGTTTCCCCGCCGTGCATGCAACTGAGGATGGTGAGGGAAGGGCGGGTGCGTTTGGCGGGGTCGAAGAAGCTGGCCCAGCGGTCGGAGCTCAGGGCGCTGGAGATGGTTGTGGTTGAGTTTTGAGGCTCAAATGTTCCATATTCAAAGCAATGAATGGGGCGTTTCTGGTTGCTTTGGCCGATGATGCGAACCTGGCCGTGTTTGGCGGCCTGGGCGGCTTGCTGGATATGGGTGAGGCGGGACCGCCAGTAATCGGGTGATTCAAAGAGGAAGGGACGGTTATTGAAGAGATCCTGAATGGGGGCCGGTAAGTCTGTGGCGCGCATGATGAGTGGACTTTCGTTGAGCGAGAACAGGAACCGGAAGACGTTGGATAGAGTTGAGTAAGACAGAATACAAAGGTTCCCATGGCAAAACAGGATGAAAAAAGACCCATCCGTTTTAGCGGATGGGTCTTTGTATAGACGATCCAGTTTCCGTGGTCCATGTAAGCGCCATGTCGAGGTTTTTATGTCTACTCGACGAGGGCTCACTGGCTGATTTCAAGTCAGGGACTTCGCCTTTTGGATGCATTCCCTGGTGAGGACCGCAAGGGCGGTGCGTTCGAAGGGGGTTTGCCAGACCTGGTAGATGTTGGTTTCGTAAAGTTCTGGCGGGCTGAGATAGCCAATCTCTGCACCGGAGACGTTCATGACGATGACGGCATAATCAGGAAAAGCGGCGCGGAGATCTTTTTGGAAGCAGGAATAGGCTTCGTTGGGGTGGGCGACGATCAGGGCCTTGCCCACGCGGTAGATCCAGGCGGGGGTGGGCTTGGTGCCAGATGCGTCAAGGGTTTTGACGATCTGTATCTTTCGGAAAAGACGTTCGCGCATGACGCGGTCGGAAGAGGCGTCATGATCTGCCTGGAGCTGCTGTAGAGAGGGCATTGGGCGGATGGGGAGTGGGATGTCAAAGCCGATGCTGTTGACGGTGGTGTCGGGTTCAAAGGGTTCAGGCCACCAGACGGCCAGGGGTGCGCCTGACTCCTGAACGCCGCGGTAGCCCAGGCATTGGCGGTGGGGTTCCATGGATTCCAGAGCGCTGAGGGCGGCATAGCCGAGGCGTCGGCCGTGGCGGTCGGGGATGGCGGTGTCGCCGACGTATTGGTGGGCGGGGGAGAGCTCGCCGGATGCGCCCTGGAGGTAAAGGCAGGGGCCGGCGAACTGGGCTTCAACGGTTTCGCGCATGGAACCAATGAAGTCTGGCGAGATGACTTTGTTGAGCCAGGCGAGGGTGGTGGGGTGGCAGGCGTAGTTGACGATGGTGCCTATGTTTTTGCCATCTGAATCGCGGGTGATGCGTCCGACTAGGACGGTGTCATCGGCGACGACGCCGGGGTTATAGCCGCAGACGTAACGGTCTTTGGAGGCATCGGGGTCGCGGAGATCGCGGTTGACGGCGAGATCGCAGCGGCCCGTGGCCCAGGTGAGGACGGCGGGGGCCTGGGTGAAGAGGGCTTCACGGATGGCCTCGGTGAGGGCGTTGGTGATGTGGGTGGTGTAGGCGGGGATCATGGCGCCGCCGGGCTTGTCGAGGCGGCTTTTGGCGGCCCAGGGGGAGGCGTGTGTGTGGGAGCAGTTGATGATGAGACGGCGGAGGTCCAGATCAGCGCCGAGGTTTTGCTTAAGGTGGGCCATCATGATTTTTTCGTCGGCTTCATTGCCGAGGTCACCGATGATGGCCATGTCGATGCCGACGAGGACGAGGGGCGGGGCGGTGGGTGTGGAGCGGATGGTGACGGCGGTGACCATGAGGGGCTTGTGCGTGCCTTCGGAGGTGTCATGGTTTGCGGCGCCCCACATGCGGGCGTAGATGCCGACTGGGGGGGTGATGTCACGACGGGCGATGCCGATGATGGCTGCGCCGGCATGTGGAATGCTGCGGAGCGCGGAGGGAGATGTGGAGGCGGGGGTGATCATGGGATGTGTCTTTCGCGTGAATATAAGATTTGGGCTTTTGCCATTCTAGTCCGGTCTGGGAGAAAGCGGCAAGGTGAACAGCAGGAAGGTGTACGATCTCGGATTTTGGGTAGTGAATCGGGCCGGCAATGGCAGCGACTAGCTGGGGGCATCTTTTTCGAGAGTTATTAGAATGCGCTAGAGTCAGACCTAACTACTTGGGCCTAAAGGATATTCGATGAAAGTTGTCATTTTGGCTGGTGGCTTGGGCACGCGATTACGAGAAGAAACTGAATTCCGGCCAAAACCGATGGTTGAGGTGGGCGGAAAGCCGATCATATGGCACATCATGAAGACTTTTGAGCATCATGGACTCAACAAGTTTGTGGTGTGCCTGGGCTACAAGGGGAATGTAATTAAGGAGTTTTTTCTGAATTACAGGGCGATGACCAATGATTTGACGATTTCGTTGGGCACGACCAGCAAGGTCAAGTATCACGAACGCGAAGTGGATGACCCGATGGCCGTGACACTGGCAGATACCGGACAGGATACGATGACAGGGGGGCGCATCAAGCGGATTGCGCCTTATATCGATGAAGACTTGTTCATGGTGACTTACGGGGATGGGCTGATCGACGTCAATATCAAAGAGGTGATCAAGTTTCACAAGTCGCACGGAAAACTTGCGACGGTGACGACAGTTAAGCCTCCTTCCCGGTTTGGGGTGCTTCGTCTGGGGGTTGGTTCCAAAGTTGATCGTTTTGAGGAAAAGCCACAGGGCACAAGCTGGATCAATGCGGGTTATTTCGTCTTCAATCGACGGATATTTGATTACCTCAAAGGCGACGACTGCATCCTGGAGCAAGAGCCGATGGCGAGGCTGGCCAAAGAAAATCAGCTTTATGCTTATCAACACGACGGGTTCTTTTTCGCCATGGACACCTATCGGGAATATCAGCAGTTGAATTCGATGTGGTCCAGCAACCAGGCGCCATGGAAGGTCTGGGATTCGAGAAAGGGTGAATGATGTCGATTGATTGGCTCCATGGTGCGTATGCGGGTAAAGATGTGCTGGTCACCGGCCATACGGGCTTTAAGGGTGGGTGGCTGGTGTCGTGGCTCCACGCGTTGGGCGCACGTGTGCATGGATATTCCCTCAAGGTGTGCTCGGGGCCGAATCTATTTGAGTCTGCGCGGTTGGAATCTCTAATGGCGTCCCACACGGTGGGGGATATCAAGGACGCGGCGGCTGTTGAGCGGACGGTCAAGGCGGTTATGCCTGATGTGATTTTTCATCTGGCGGCTCAGGCGATCGTGCGAGACAGTTACATGGAGCCGCGCGAGACGTTTGAGGTGAACGCGATGGGCACAGTGAATGTGCTCGACGCGGTTCGGCGCGCTGGCCGTCCATGTGCGGTGATCGTGGTCACCAGCGACAAGTGCTATGACAACCGGGAACAGGTATGGGGTTATCGCGAGTGCGATGCGATGGGCGGCCACGATCCCTACAGCGCCAGCAAAGGTGTTGCAGAATTGATCGTGGCTTCTTACCGGCAGTCCTTTTTTCCGACGCATAAATTGCCGGCTCACGGGGTGCGCGTGGCCACGGGACGGGCGGGCAACGTGATTGGCGGAGGGGATTGGGCCAACGCGCGAATTCTGGTGGATGCAGCCAAGGCACTTTCCCAGGGTCTACCGATCCAGGTGAGGAGCCCCAAGTCCATCCGGCCCTGGCAACACGTGCTGGATCCACTGGCCGGCTACCTTTCGCTGGCAGGAAAGATGCTCAGGGAGCCGACGGAGCCTCGTTGGTGCGGGGCGTGGAACTTCGGGCCGCTTCCGGGACAGGATGTTCCGGTGGAACAGATCGTGGATATATTCATCAAGGCTTGGGGAGCCGGTTCATGGCATGATGCCAGTGACCCGAATCAGCCGCACGAAGCGCGTGTTTTACGCTTGTGCATTGACAAGTCTATGGGGGATCTTGGCTGGCAGCCCCGGTTTGACATCCGTGAAGCGGTCCAGATGACAGCCGGCTGGTATCGCCAGTATTACAAGGATCCTTCCATTTCGACGCGCGATGCGGTTCGTCGTGACATTCACACGTATACACACCCGGTTGGGTGATTGAGTCGTTGTATTGAGCCGCATGGCAACTTTCAAGACAGGTCCAACTATGTCTTCCGCCCCGATTTCACCCAATGTGTCTGCTGACCGGGAGCGTGCTCTTCTGGCGCAAATCCTTGAACTGACGGCCGAACTGCATGAGTTGAAGATGGGACGGGCGGCTCCATTTACCCCCGGCGCGAGCACCATTCCATATGCTGGGCGCGTGTATGCCAAGGAGGAGGTGCAGGCAGCGGTGAAAGCGTCGATTGATTTCTGGCTGACGCTCGGGCCCGAAGGCGAGGCCTTGGAGCGAAGCCTGGCGCAGTTTCTGAAGGTGCGCCATGCGTTGTTGGTGAATTCCGGTTCCAGTGCGAATCTCCTGGCTTTCATGGCGCTTACCAGTCCGCTGCTGGAAAATCCGATTAAGCCTGGGGATGAAGTCATCACGGTGGCCGCGGGATTTCCGACGACGGTTAATCCGTCGATTCAAGCCGGGTGTGTTCCGGTGTTTGTGGATGTGGACCTTAAGACCTGCAACATCGATGTCTCAATGCTTGAAAAAGCGTTTTCGCCCAGGACCCGCGCGGTGATGATCGCTCATACCCTCGGTAATCCATTCGATATCGACGCGGTGACGGAGTTCTGCAAGCGTCATGGCCTGTACCTTGTGGAGGACAACTGCGATGCCTTGGGCAGCACCTATCGGGGCAAGCTGACCGGGGGGTTTGGCGATATCGCAACATCCAGTTTTTATCCGCCGCACCACATCACCATGGGGGAGGGTGGAGCGGTTTACACGTCCAACCCGACCCTCAAACGCGCAGCAGAAAGCCTGCGGGACTGGGGCCGGGATTGCTGGTGCCCCAGTGGAAAA
The DNA here is from genome assembly GCA_964527265.1 of uncultured Phycisphaeraceae bacterium. Taxonomy (GTDB): domain Bacteria; phylum Planctomycetota; class Phycisphaerae; order Phycisphaerales; family Phycisphaeraceae; genus CAZGOM01. Next base: position 25,705 of record CAZGOM010000041.1, read on the forward strand.
GACAACACCTGCAACAACCGTTTCACATGGGATTGGCCCAAGCTGGCCGAGAAGGACGGATGCGATCCTTCCGCTGGCTGCCTGCCTGCGGGATATGACCACAAATACGTATACAGTCACATTGGCTACAACCTGAAACCTACGGATATCCAGGCGGCAATCGGGCGTGCGCAGCTCAAACGCCTTCCTGGGTTTGTCGAGGCGCGCAAAGCCAACTGGCGGGCATTGCGCGGATTGCTTTCGGATTTGGAAAAGACGTGGCATTTCGTTGAGCCGACGCCTCACAGCGACCCGAGCTGGTTTGGATTTTTAATGGTGATGAAAAACCCGGATCATGACCGGCTGACGCGCATGTGCCGCCAGCTTGACGCCAACAAGGTGGGCAATCGCAGGCTTTTTGGCGGAAATCTTCTTTGGCATCCGGCTTACCGGAACATCAATCACCGTGTTGTGGGAGAGTTAAAGAACACGATTCAAATTACGCTGGGCGGGATTTTTCTAGGCGTTTACCCGGGGTTAACGCCTGAGATGATTCAGGCTCAGGCGAGGTTTGTTCTTGAGGCTGACCGGACGGCTTAAATGGCATCGATTTTTCCTTCAGGCCTGGTTCCTGAGCACTTTATGCGCCGATTTGCCTGCGTGTTACGGTCCAGCAGCGATTCTCTGAACGGGAACTGTGTTTAAACCGGCGCGGTGGGGTAAGTTATAAAGACATGTTTCAATGGCAATCTGAATAGCACAAGGCTTTATGAACTTACCGACCGACAATTCGTCCCCAGTCCCGCAACTGTCATCACGCAAACACATCACCGTCGTGACGCCTTGCTACAACGAAGAAGCCAACGTCATTCCGCTTTGCGAGGCATTGATCGAAGTTTTCAAGCAGTTCCCCGAATACACGTTTGACCAGCTTTATATAGATAACTGCTCACGTGACGATACCCGTGCGCGTCTTCGCGAGTTGGCTGCAGCACATCCGCATGTGAAAGTGATATTCAACGCGCGTAACTTTGGACACATCCGTTCACCTTACTACGCACTATTGCAGGCCAGGGGCGACGCCGTGATTGCCATGGCGTCAGATTTTCAGGACCCTCCAGCGATGATTCCCGACCTGATCAAAAAATGGGAAGAAGGCTACAAGGTCAGCATCGGCGTCAAAGTTGAATCCGAAGAGTCTGTGGTGATGTACGCCTTAAGAACGCTGTATTACACCTTTGCAAGGAAACTGGCGGACGTGGAACTTCTGAGCCACGTTACAGGTTTTGGGATATATGACCGAAGTTTTCTGGAGGTGCTTCGCAAGATTGATGATCCTTACCCTTACTTTCGCGGGCTGATCGCTGAAATCGGGATGAAAACCGCACAGATTCCCTACAAACAGCACAAGCGCAAAGCCGGACTGACCAAAAGCAATTTTTACACGCTCTATGACATTGCAATGCTGGGTGTCACAAGCCACTCGAAGATCCCATTGCGGCTTGCCACCATGTCCGGCTTCCTGTTGGCATTGATGAGCTTGCTTGTGGCATTCGGCTTTTTTGTAGCCAAGCTCGTATTCTGGAACTCATTCACCATTGGAATCGCGCCGATCCTGATCAGTCTTTACTTTTTCGGGTCCGTCCAGTTATTTTTCATTGGCGTTCTGGGGGAGTACATCGCAGCGATCCAAACTCAGGTCTTGAAACGACCGCTGGTCGTTGAAAGTGAACGGATCAATTTTGATCCCGTGGATCCCCAAACGAAAGAGAGATAAGGCAGCAGAATGGAGAGACAGATCATTCAACCGACCAGCGTGCATTCCACTCAAGGCGTGGGGTATTCACACGTGGCCAAAGTCGGCCCCATGCTATACCTAGCGGGACAGATAGCCTTGGACCGTGAGGGGCGCCTTGTAGGCAAGGGGGATATCGAGGCACAGACGCGTCAGGTGTATGCCAATATCCGAAGCATCCTGGAAGAACTCGGCGGGAAGATGGAAGACATCGTCAAACTGACGACTTATCTCGTATATCGCCAGGATTTGCAAGGGTTTAGGAATGTGCGCAACCAGACTCTGAACGCGCCATTTCCACCCAATACCCTGGTTTTTATTGATGGGCTGGCGTCGGAGGATTATCTGGTGGAGATTGAAGTGATTGCCGTTTTACCTGAAAAACAGAACTGAATTCGGGTGGCGATAGAGAGTTTGGTTGGGTATCAGGCGCCGACTTGTTGCGTGTTTTCAATTTTTTTGGTTGTGTCGATCAAGGTGTTGTAACTGGCGATCAAACCGACATAAATCACGAGATTTATCCAGCTTTGAATCTGCCCGACATTGGCGCGGAGGGGGTCTATGAGGTCTTTGGTGGTGTATCTGGCGAGCAATTGGAAGCAAATTGCGAGCAGGACGGAGGTGATGATGCTGGCGGCCATGAGGAGCCAGAGGCGGTTTTTGATGCGTTCCTGCATGCAGGTGTGGGCGGCCTGGGCAGCGAGGAAGATCAGGCAGAGCCAGACGGCGCTCATGGCCAGGTCGCTGGTGATGATGATGAGCTTGGATGCGGTGCTGATTTTGTCCCAGATTTTAGACTGGCCCTGGCTGATGTAGACCTGCCAGGCGAAAGTGACGGGGACGGTTGCCAGGAAGGCGAGGAAGAGCCAGCGCCCGTGGACAGTGAGGCCTGGATAGCGCTTGAAGGCATCGGGCCAGGAGAGGTTCCAGAAGGCATAGCCGGTGGTGACGAGCATGACGATGATCATGGCGAACCAGGCGATGTGCATGGGAAGGATGAGGGGTTTGACCCAATCCAGGCCAAGGACGCCAAAGGCATTGACGAGCGTGGAGAAATCCATGAGGAAGGCAATGGCCGTGGCGATGATTAAGGCGATGAAGGCATGGCGAGTGTTTTTAAGCCATATTTCATTGAAGCGTTCGTGGTTTTTCTCCTGAAGGCTTAATGCGACGCTCTTGCCGCACTCGCTGCATGGTTGATCGGGGCGAAGGGTGTCGATGGGACGGCGGCAGTTCCCGCAGACGAGGCCTGGATTCAATATGGCAGAGGCGGTGACGCTGTGGAGCGCCTGGCGAGCATCGGTTATTTCATCGGGTTTGGGGTACATAGAGTTCTATATCAATCAGGACATTTAGAGCAGCGTGAAAAACATACGCTTGCGGATAGTTTAAGGAATCTAGACGGGGGGCGGGGAATCGGATAGTTTCACGCGCGGTCCTACTATTGGGTTCTGGTCTGGCGCGGGCGGAATTGCAGCTTTGGTGTCGAAACTTTCAGGAATGGGAATTCATGCACGTTGGCCAACGATTCAGCGGTTTGTCGGGAATGGGGTGGTGTTTGCTGGGCTTGATGCTTGCGGCGCCGTTTCTGGGGGTGGATACCGCGCAGGGGGCCAAAGATGACGCGGACGACTTTTTCACGCAGGTTGACCAGGTGGCTAATCCTCCGGACCTGGAGAGATTAAAGCAGTCGCATTTATCGGACTTGACGCAGTGGCAGGGTGTGCAGCCTTCGCGGGTGGACCCGAAGGCTGCGCCTGTGAAATATGCGTGGAAGGTGGCTGAAGCGGGGAATGTGGCGCCATTGGGGACGGAGCCGGCGACGACGATGATCGCGGTGCCGGAAGATGGGGAGTATCGGATCTGGCTGAGGTATGTGGCCAAGCCGGATGTGCCGCAGCCTTTGACGCTGGCGTTGAGCGGCGCTTCGCAAGCGACGCATGTGTTTGGCAGCAAGGGGTTGTTGAGACAGGAAGGCAGGGCGCAGGAAAAGGCGATGCCGATCCGTTTTGAGGCGGAATACCAGCGGATGTCGACACCGTCGAAGCCGACGCCGGTGTGGGAGTACTGGGATGTGTCGCTGAAGGCGGGGGCGACGACGTTTGCGATCACGTCGAAGAATAAGGAGTTACGGGCGGATCGGCTGCTGATAACGCGAAGCAAGTTTTTCAAGCCGAGCTTGTCGACGGAGGCCAACAGCGCGACGCTGAGCCGGACGTACTACCGATTTAAGCTGGTGGATGCGGAGGGAGGGGGGCCAGCGGGGGAGGAGGGGGCGCTGGGGATGACCGGAGGGCTGACTTACCACTGGGGGCGTCCGCCCAAGCCGAATTCGGGGAGCAGGGAGCCAATCTGGTACTACCACTTTTTTGAGGCGGCGGAACTGGCGGCAGCCACTCCCAAAGGGTTGAAGATCAATGAATGGTCGGGGTTTGTGGATGTGACGGATGCGATTTCAAGCCCGGGGCCATGGGCGACGGCATCGCTGTCCATCCGCGGGCTGCCCAAAGAGAAGGGCAAATACAAGGTTCAGGCGGAGGTGGCCTGGTATCCCCATGAAGGTGCGGTGATGAAGCGGGTGGAAACGGCGGTGGGCCAGAACTCCGCGGTGGTGCTGTTGCCGATTGATTCACGCGGATACACGTGCGCGGCGAGCACGCCTGACGACAAAGCGGGGGTCTGGGGCATGCGGAGCCCGGCCTACCTGAACCTGCTTGAGACGACGGAGGATGTGAATCAGCGGCATATGGCGTATGCGAAGGAGGGGTTGGCGGCGTTACCCCGGCAGGGGAATCCGGCGCCGAAATTGATCAAGCTGAGTACAGGAAACGGGGCCGCGCCGGGCGTGAGGGATACGGTGTCGCGGATGCTGGCGAGCCTGGGGATCAACAGCATCGGCGGGACATCGGCCGTAGTGAATAAAGAATTGGGCCTGCGCGACGACCGGACGATTTACAACAACGATGCGCTGCTAAACGCCAATACCCATGACGCGGCGGACCCGCTGATCGACGCGACACTGGAACGGTATTTTGAGGGGCTTGCCAAGTCGATGGACGCCAAGGCGCCGGGGACGAGCCTGACGGTGACGACGCTGAAGATGGGGGACGAGATCGGGGCGATTGTGGGGGCGGTGCGGATCAATGAATTGCCGGATGCGAGGAAGCAGTTTCATGATTACCTCAGAGAGCAACTGAAGGTGATGGGGAAGGATGCTTCTTTTTTTGGCGTGAAGGACGTGGAGGAATTGGAGTTCATGCCGCGCCTGGCGGCGGATGCGGGTCGGTTTGAACGGAGGCTTTATTTTCATTCCTCCCGCTTCAATTTTGTATTCACGGCGCGGTTTTACAAGCGCTACACGGATGCGGCGCGTAAGTACTTTCCCAACATCCGGTCGTACTGCAATTTTTCGCCCCACCCGCCGATGTTTGGGCAGCATATGAATGGGTCGGACTGGTTTGCCTTAACGCGCGAAGGGGGCGCAACGATGGGGTGGGCAGAGGATTGGGCGGGCCTGTTTGGAGGATGGGGATTTGCAGGCATCCAGACGGTGAGCTATTACGCCGCGCTGGTGGAATGTGCGGCGAGAAAAGGGGATCTGCCTTCGGGTTTTTATATTGTGACGACCATGGGCGGGGCGGACCGGAAGATGTTCTGCCTGGTGGCGCACGGGGTGATGGATCTGGAGCTTTACAGCTTTGGACCGCGCTATGCCGGGGCGGAGTTTTCCAACTTCTGGGATGAACGGAGCGCGGCCTATGCAGAGATCGCCCGTGGGGCCTTCGCCCTGGGGCCTGCCGACGAGATCATCGCCAAAGGGGCGAGGCAGGCGCGCAAGACGGCGCTTTTGTACAACCGGAGCCATGAGATCTGGAATAACGGGACAGGTGGTTTTCAATCCGACCGGCTGCTGACTTTCATCGCTTTGCAACAGGCGCATTTACCGGTGGACATCATCCTGGAAGAGGACCTGACATCTGAGAACCTCAAGCAATATGCCGTGGTTTATGTGCAGGGATACAACCTTGCGGACCGGAACGTCGAGGCGCTGGGAGCGTGGGTGAAGGAGGGGGGCACGCTGGTGGGCATTGCGGGCACGGCCATGCGCGATGAATACAACGACAAGAGCGAAGCGGGGGAAAAGCTTTTTGGCGCCAAGCAGCGTTATGCGGGAGCTTCGGTGGGAGGGTATCACCCACAGTCGATTCCTGGACATAAGCCGATCGACAAGATCAAGGTGCAGGAGGGGGCACTGACGGCTGCGATGGAAGCAGATGTGGTGGGGACGAAGGTGGCGCTGACACCGACGACGGGTCAAGCCGTGGCGACATTCAGCGATGGGGGCACCGCGGCGGTGTATCAGGAACTGGGTAAGGGGAAGACGCTTCTGTGGGGGGTGATGCCGGGATTCCTCTTCAAAGGTGATGCGCCGGGAGGCAATCGCTTCCGGCTGGACAGGGCCGCGCTTATCACCAAGGCGGCAACGGCGACACTGGGACGCGCACGGCTGGAGGTATCAGATCCACTGGTGGAGGCGTGCTTATTTGAGCATGCGAGCGGGCTGGCGGTGACCCTCAATGAAGTGGGCGTGATTCGGCTGACGGCCAAGGAAGCCGCGGCTGCCGCGGCGGCTACGCCGGTGGAAGCGCCTGTGCCGGTGGTTCCAGCGGCACCGCCAGAGCCTGCGCCTGGAGCCAATCCAGACGCTCAGGCGACGTTGCAGACGCTTGTGGTGCCAGCGGCGGTGGTTCCCCCCGAAACAGCCGAAGCTGCGCCTGCTCCGGCTGCGGCGGCTGCAAAGGTGCCGGAGGAAAGCGGGCCCAAGACCATCACGGTGAGCGTGCAGACGGATCGGCCGATCAAGGAGGTGATGGGGAGCTATGCCGGGCCACTCGCGTTTAAACGTGAGAGGGACAGGATCATTGTGGAAGTGCCGATGCCAAAGCCTGTGGATGTGTTGATTCTGCGCTGAAAGCGCCGGAGAGCGTGACGTTTTTGCGGGAACAAGCTCGTATCGTGATTTAGATTTGAGAGATTTGATGAAAAAAGTGACCCGATTCAATTCATTCAGGCATGCAGCGTTCATTGGGCTGAGCATGGTGGTATCCGCGAGCGCATGGATATGCGTAAAAGCGGAAGCTGCTGAGACAGCACGTGCGTGCGAAGTGTCGTGGGCTGTGCTGGGGACAGAGGTGCTGCCGACGGACTCCTTGGTGGCGCAGGAGTTTGCGGAATCGCTTAAGGCGCGGCCCGGGCTGACGGTGCGTGAGGTGAAAGCGGGCTCGGGAGTATGGGGAGCAGGCGGGCAGGGCAAGACGGCAGGTGTGACACCGGTGAGCCTGGTGAATGTGGCGGTGGGGAAACATCGGGATTTACTTTTGTTTGTGGTGGATGAAAAAGGAACGACGGTGCTGGCGGCGCTGAGGCGCGAGTGTCAGGTGGCGCGCAAGAGCCGGCGCGATTGGTCGGGGCCGGGGCCTTTTCAGATTCCGGAGAACGCGGCGCGGGAGCTGGCGCAGGATTACGGGCATTTGAAGACGGATGGATTGAAGGCAGAGCCGGGCAAGCGGGTTTCTGTGAGCGTGATGCCGTGGAAAAACGTTGCGGCTGAATTGGCGGGCGGGTTTTCGGATGCGCCGGATGCGGGGAGCAAGGCGGCGCAAGCGGCGCCGATGGAACCCTCGGGGGCGGATGGGGTTCAGGCGGTGAATACGCTTGCTTTTGCCGCGCTGGCTCAAGCGGGGGCGCAGCCGACCACGGAGGCAGCGGCCGCGACACTGACCATTGAGGTGGCGCGAAACGTGGATCACTACGCATTGCGTTATACGATGAAGAGCGAGGGGAAAAGCCGAGAGTATGCGCAGCGGTTTATCTCTCAGAACGAGCTTTATGACCATATGGAGGTCGCGGGGAAGCTGTTGTGGGCGTGGGGCGACGATGTGCGAAGCGCGGCCAAATTGGGGGATGGAGCCGTAGAGCCGCTGGCGGCGGGGAAAGGCGTGGCGGCGGTTGGGGTGGGGGGCGTGATTCGGGGGTTTGAGCCAGTGTCAGGGCGTGATTCATGGCCTGGCGTGATCGCCAAACGGGCTGTGTTCCCCTACGGTGTGTTGATGCAGGGGAACGAAAGCCAGGTCGTGAGGATGGGCAAGCCGTCGGAGCTGGTGGATATTCAAACGGGGAAATGGGTTTCTGTGGCAGGTGACGCGCCTGTATTGCCGTGGGGGATGGAATTAGGCGCGGGGGGGCGAGCGGCAGTGGTGAATGATGCGAAAGTGACATTCAACAATGGGGCGAAGGAGCTTTGGAAGACGTCGCTGGCGGACCCGATTTCGGCGGGCCCGGCGGTGAATGAGCGGGCGGTTTTTGTGGCGAATGAATCGGGGGATGTGGTGGCGCTTGGCGCGGCGGATGGGAGCGAGATTTGGCGGAAACCCACGGGTTTGAGGTTGTGCGGGGCGATGACTGTGATGGGGGAGAGCCTCATCGCGACCTCCTTTGACGGGACGGTGGTGGCGCTGGGAACGGGGGACGGGAAGGAACTTTGGAGGCACGCGGCACGGGATGTGCTTTTAGCGCGACCTTGCCTGGTGGATGGGTTTTTGCTTCTGGCGGATAAGGGCAGCGTGGTTTGGCTGCTGGACCCGAAGACGGGGGAGGCGAAGGCCAGCTTTGCGACGCCGACATGGCTGGTGAATGCGGTGATGGTGGAGGAGGGGGGCAAGAAGTGGGTGGTGTGCAGCGATCTTGGTGGGACGGTACGGTTTTTGAGTTTGCCGGGGTTGAAGGTGGTGAGGGAGGTGGGATTGGGGACGCGGCTGAGCAAGCCGATCGTGCTGGCGGGGGGTATGCCAAGTGCGTGGGGGAGTGGGAATGAAATTGATCAGAAGACATCGGCGGTGCTGGTGGGAGATCAGAAGGGGTGGATTTATTTGATTGATTTGCCGAGGTGAGGGGGGGCGAAAGGCTGAACGGGCTTGAATGGGAAATGCAACATCATTCAGCTCGGATAAGCGTTTTCATAGGTGTGTTGTGAGAGCTAAGAGGTAGTTTCGGAGTCCTTGCAGGACCAAGAGCCTTTTAAAAATCTTCACACCCAGGGTTGCGCGTGTGGACACGCTCAACCCCGGCTTGATTGCTTCGGGATCAAGAGGCCGTAGCGTGGTAGTAATATGTTTTTGGTGTTTGGTGGTGCAACGGGATGTCTGCTTGTTGCGGGGTACCGCCAGCAGGCAAAAACCTTCACTTTACGTTTCGGGTTAACCATTTTTTGGCGTTTGCTGAGTAAGTGGTTTTTTATTGGTGTTGTTGGGGAGAATCGGGCTTGAGGCCCGATCCCTCATTTGCATTTCGGGCTAACACGTGATTAGGCATATGGTGGGTGAGTTGGTTTGATGTGGATGGTTTTGTTGTTTGGTGGTGCAGCGGGATGTCTGCCTGTCGCGGAGTGACACGGTTCATCCGAAGGATTTCTTTACAAGCTCTGAGGGGAGAGGGAGATTAGGAATTGCAATAATGCAATTTATTTTTTGAGAAGTGTGCTTATTTGATCGGCGTGGATTTATTTGTTCATGTGAAATAAGCGTAAATATTGAGATTTGTTCAGTTTTCGTTTGATGCTAAGATGTTGAAATTGCAATAAATGGCGACAGGAGAACTGCTTTGTTGACCCGTCATCTTTCGTGGACTGCGTGTCCGGTGATTCACTGCGATGCAGACTGTGGACCGGTGGAGCGGCATGCGGCGGCGGAACTGGGGCGTTATCTGAATTTGATTGTTCCGGGCGCGGGGGAGGGGGGAGAGCCTGCGATTCGTTTGAGGGTGTGCCCTGCGGAAGGCCGGAGCGATGAGGCCTTTGGGTGGCGTCATGATGCAGAGGGTTTTCATATTGAGGGCGGAGGTGTGCTGGGGCTGATATTTGGGGTGTATGCGTTTTTGCGGGATGCGGTGGGGTGCCGGTTCAGCGCGCCGGGGCCGGATGGGGAGCATGTGCCGCGATTGTGTGCGCTGGCGGTACCGGAGGATCGGGCTATGGCGGGGCCGCTTTTGTCCTATCGGACGATTCAGCTTTCGTATCAGGACCCGGAACACCTGATGCATGGGCAGATCGACTGGGCCGTGAAGAACGGGCTGAACTATGTGACTTACCTCCTGGCGAACAACAGCCCGGTGGAGGGGCAGGTGGACCCGCAATCGGGGATTTCGCTTAATGCGGGGTTGATGCAGAACACTTATTTGCAGCCGGATTATTTTCATGGGCGGCTCTTGGCGTTTATCCAGTCGCGGGGGATGAAGCTGGACTTCAGCCATCACAACCTGCTTTACTGGCTGCCGCCGGAGAAGTACTTCAAAGCGCATCCTGAGTGGTACATGCTGGTGGATGGGGTGCGGGGGAAGCCGTTTAGCCAGTTGGCCATTTGCACAAGCAACGATGATGCGGTGAATGAAGTTATTGAGAACATTCGCGGGTATATCCGTGCGCACCCGGGGATTGACCTGGTGGGGGTGATTCCGGAAGACGGGATTGGGATGTGCCAGT
>CAZGOM010000042.1:0-35756 GCA_964527265.1 uncultured Phycisphaeraceae bacterium
ACGGATCGCCCGTGAATGTCACCGTGTGGTAAAGCCGCGCGAATTTCTGCCCGCGATAGGCTTCCAGCCGCAGTTCACCCATGCATGCATGCTGGCCTATGTCATTGACATACCAGCCCGTGGCTTTGATCACCGCGCGTTCAGGGCCGTTTTCCTCGATCACCACCCCCGCACCTTCTCCTGCCAGCTTGAACGTAAACCGCTGACCCAAGTCATCCTGCCACCACAAATCCTCAGGGCCGAAAATCCCCAGGATCTTCCCCGACCCAAATCCCATCTCCAAGCCGCTGATCACCGGCCCATCCTTGCCCACATATGTCAAATCCGCGCCTATCTCGCTCTTTTTCGGCGCCGATTTCAAGGTATAGAACACGTGCGCCCCGGCCGGCACGGAAGCCTGAAAATCCACCAGCAGCCACTTCACGCTTCCGTCCATCCACGTCGCCATTACCTCTGTCTGGATGGGCACATTTTTCCCCTCCGGCGACACCAGCTCATAAGCCGCTTCCTTCTTGGTGATCCCCTGTGCAAACGGCACACCCAGCCGCACCGGCCATGCCTGGCGCGCGATGCCCGCCCCTTCCTCAACGCCGATAGGCACTTCCACCTTGCCCGCCCTTTGCGCGGGCCAGGTCTTCTGGTAAAGCGCTTCCACAAACGGCCTCACCACCAGTTTCCCCTCTTCACCTGCCAGCAGTTTTGTCTCCACTGCAAGCCGCGCTTCTCCCACCAGTTTGCGCTTTTCAATGTAGGTATGAATCGGCTCTTTCTCACCCTCCACGTACCCTTCCAGCACAAACGTGTACCAGCCGTCCTTGAGCCCCGCCATCGAAACATCATCCCGCACGTCCACCTCCCGTAGCGCAGGTGTCAGCGTGTAATCCTTCACCTGCTCGCGTGCCACGTTCCCCGCCGGGTCAATCATGCTCAATTTGAAGCAAACCTTCATCGGCTTGGTCACCGAATCAAACGCGCGCGCGTAATACCGCGTCCGAATCGTCTTGCTCTGTAATGAAGGCACGGCCATCATCGCGTCCAGGATGCCCCAGGAGCGCAACGCAAACCGATCCCGCCTCCGATGGCTGAAGTTGAACTTATTCTCCACTTTCGGTCCCGTCACGCCCGCCGGCGGGTCGCCCGGTGTCATCGTAAACGGACCGATCGCCGCCACATTCGGCAGAATGTCATCGATAAATCGCTTCGCACGCTCCTGCAAAAGTCCATCCTTAAGCATCCCCATCGGGATCGTTTTAGAGCTGTCCCCAGCTGAAAACGGATAAAACGTGCTCTCATACGCCACCGATTCCCCCGGCTTGGCCAGCACCGCCTGCGGTTGCGGTTCCGCCACATACATACCCCGCGTCGGCCCCTGCCGATTCGCGTTGTAGTCCGTCCAGATAATCTGCATCCCCGACTGTTCTTTCTTGAACGTCATCCAGATGCCTGACCCGTTCTTGTAATTCACCGCCATCCAATACGGGTCTTGAGTGATGAACTGATGGTCCCACCCCGACCCGATGAACGCCTTGCGCGCCTCCCCCTTCTCATCCGGCGCAATGATGCACGAATGCTCCGCCAGCTTGTCGTCCAGCGTGCTGTACGTATGCCACCGGATCTGCAGCCGCCGCGGCTCCTTTGAGACATTGGTCACCCGGCTCAGCGTTGTCAGTTCCGCCGACGTGTCCGACAATCGCATCTCCCGCTCAAACCGCTGTCCTTCCGCATCCGTCGTCACATAGATCGCGTGGTACCCCGGTCCGGTGCGGATCTCCGCCCGGTACGGCAGGTGAAACACCCATTTGCCCATCGCCTCCGTCGCCTCAAGCTGGTAGTAATCCTTCCAACCAAACCCCAGCCGTCCCGCCAGCACGCGCTCTTTTCCCGCCACAAAATCCGTCCCGGTCTTCTTGTCCACGAATTCAATCACTGTCCCGCCCGGGTCCGGCAGCACCATCAGCCGCGCAAAGTCATTCTCCAGGACAAGCACCTTCTTGCCCTCCACGGTCTCTTCACGCGCGGCCGCTCCCGCTTCGCTGCGGGACGTGGAAAAACCCATGAAAATCCCACACAACAGCATCGTCATCAAAAATCGCATTCCCATATTCGTTCTCCAATTCATCGCCTTGTTTTATCGACGCATCAAATTCAGCAGCGCCAAGTCCCCCGGGCTCTGCACGAAAAGCTCGCTTTCATACGAACACACCCCGTCATACCCCCCGCTCACGATCCGTCCCAGATTCTTCTCCCCATACGCCGTGTGCCGCTGCGCTACTCCGATCCCCTTGATCAACGGCACCTTCGCCTGCACCTTCTTCTTCCACGCCTCCGTCGGCTCGGTCAGCGCGCCCATGTCTTCCGGGTAAATATCCGCTACCACCTCATCGCACAGCCCTTCCTTGAGCCACACATCCAGATCGATCCCGTCAAACAGGCAATGGTTAGGCCGTACCCACAGCGAAAGCTTCACATGCCCCAGCCCCGCCTCACGCAGGTCACGCTTAAGCTCCCGCCCAAACTGCGTCATGAACGACGCCCGAAACGCAAACCACCGCACATGCTCCGCATCCTCCGACGGCAGCGACTCGTGATAGAACGGATCAGCCCTCCCCGGCTCACGTGGCGGCAATACGCCATACTTCGCCCGATACCCGCTCACCAGCACCGGGTGATACAAAAACATCGGCGGGTGTCTTAAAAAGCCCAGCATGATTCCCGGCAAGCCATACTTAGCAGCCTCCACCAGGATCGACCGGTGATACGCCCTCACCTCGGGAATCGCGTAACAGATCTTGTTCCCCGAGGTCGTCCCGTCTTCGGTAATCTCCGCGTAATGCGGATGCTTCTTGAAAAAATCATCCTTCTTCCCGGACATATACGCGTTCATCCGCGCCGCCCCCCACACCTCCACCCCCATCTCCCTCCCTGCTGCCATCACCACCTTCAGCATGTCGTGTTTGCGGTAGAACCACCCGCCCGCCTTCGCCTGCGGCTCAAACGCCCCATGTGCCCAGCACACCGTCGGCGTCATCGTCCCGATCTTCGTTGGAAATCCCGTATACGTCCCATGCATCTGCCAGTACATCCGCGTAAACCCCGCCCTGGCATGCGCCCACACACTCGCCCTCACCACTTCCGGGTCCAGCGCCACCGGATCCATTTGATAAAACAGCGTGTCCCCCACATCCGGAATCCCCATCAGCGGCACCGCCAGCGGCTTGGCCTCCTGTGCCTTCCACGCCGCCGCCTCCTGGTCGCCAAGCGGAACAATGCGCAGGTAATCCAGCCGCGCAGGCCAGTGACCATTGTGGTTGGGCGCCAGGGTGATCGTCCTGCCCGTCAGATCCACCACCCCAAAATCCAGTTCCGTCTTCTGCCCATGGTCATTGAGCACCGGATGAAACGCCGTTCGGCTTTCATTCATCCGATACACCGCGCAGGCGTCTCCGGAAAACTTCAATCCATACACCGCCGCGATGTTCCCCCCCAGCATCACGCGACACGGTCCGCTCATCCCAGGCTTCACCACAAACCCCGGCGGCCGACACCCCGCATTGGCCACTAGTGATTTCTTCCCCTTCCCCCTGAGCCTCTCCACCGTCATCCATTTTTTCTCGTCATATCCCTTACTCACCACACGCTTAGGCACGCAGTCCGCCAGCCAGAACAGGTTCCCTTCTCCAGGAACCTCCGCATGTTCCACCGGCTCAAACACTGGCACCTGTCCAGGCGTCTGCAGCTTCGCCGCCTTCAGAATCTCCTTGTGCCGCTTCGCCCACCACGGCCCGATCTCCAGTTCCACCGCCAACGTCTCCCCCGCCTTCATTTTCACTTCCCCATCCCGCTTCCAATACGCCAGTTCCTGCTGCGCCCGCACGCTCGGCCGCACCTCCATCGACTTCGCCTTGTACATCACATGGCTCATCTGCCATTTGCTGCGCGCCGCCACCATTACCCCCGTCTTGTGCCCCATCCGGTACAGCACACGCCAGCATGGCAGTTCCCGCCCCTCCCCCAGTTCCGCGCCATCGAAATACAAATCCTTCTCATCCCTTGACACATCGTTGAGATCCCCCGCCAGAGCAATATGCAGCAGCCCCGGGTCCACCAGCGTGCAGTCCCGCGCCGCGCGGAATTCATACCGCACTTTCATCAGCGGTGATCCGGCCATGATGCTGAAAACCCGTGTGATCCCCACATCCGCTGTGGCCATTTCCGTGGACACCGCCATCTTCCCCAGCTTCACACTCAGCACCTCTGGCGCCGCAGCCCCCACCATCTGCACCCCTTGCGCCGCAGCGTCTTCCGACACCAGTCCGCCCGCCGTCCGCAGATGCACCCACGTGCGCTCCACAATTGCGCGTCCCGTCGCCGCGCCATCGCCATTGCCCCCGGGCGTCAGCGCCAGCAATGCACCCCGATCGTCAAAAGTCGCGGCAAAAAACTTGTTGGATAAAACATGATTCATGCGTATGTGGGCTTTGCCCGTCATCCCTTCCCCTTTCAGGAAAGGGATGACAGATGAAAGCACTCCTGCTGATGGCTGACTGAAAGTGAATTCAGATCCTCGAACATCCACGGTCACTCACGGCTTAATCACTGGCACGAAATACTCCTCCGGATTCGCCGTCACCCAGGGCGGAGCACCTTCAAACCACAACCCCGAATAGGCTCCCAGCCCCTGTGGCACGTCCGAATAAAACTTTCCTTCCGAGCGGTCGGGCTGTAGCTCCACCATTTTCCCTGCCGCCGAGTCCGGCAGCTTCAACATGAAAGCCCCCAGCATGCTCGGATATTTCCCCTGCGTCCCAGCCACCTTTTCCCCATCCACATACGCCGTCACCGGGCGCGACACGATGGTGGGCGTCACTCCCACCTCCACGCCTTTTTCCGGAGCCTTGAAGAACAATGATCGTCCCTTCACCGAGGCAGGCTGCTGCGATGGCGGCCGAACGCCTTCGCCGCTCGCCCACACCTTCACCGCCACCGGCAGGCTTGACCGGATGATCCGCGCATCGCACGACAGCTCTGCTGTCCGGTTCTTCGGATCCATCGACCATGTGCTGGGCGCAATGCACCTGAGCGTGTACGTCCCCGTCTGGCCGTCCGCCGGCACTTTCACATCCATCCATTTGGTGTTGTAGGGAAACTCATTCTCGCCGGACTCAAACGCCACACTTCCATCCGGCCGCGTGAGCGCCCATTTCCCTCCATGGCTAAACAGCAGCCTGAAGCTCCACGCCTTGTCCTCGGTCTTGTTGAAACAGGCGAACGACGCAGGCATGGTCGCATTGGTGGAGTGCCCGTAGTAGCGATATCGCAGCGTCCTGCCTCGTTCATCCGTCGGCAGGTTCCTGGCCTTCCAGGCATCCGGCGCATTCGCCAGCATGCCCAGCGTCCGTCCGAGGGTCACCGTGGTGAACTTCTGCCCTGTCACCCAGGCGTAAGGGCCCACCCACTTTTCCGCCAGGTCGTCCAGCATCGCCCGTGACAAGTCGAGATAGATTTCATCCCCCGTCATGTCATATGCATACGCATACAGCCGCAGCGCGCCATACCCCCAGCCGATGCCCGAATCGTAATTCACCGACCGCCTGGCGAATGTCAGCAGCGTCTGCTTCATCCGCTCATCCCCGGTGGTCTTGTAGTAGAGGAAAAGCCCTTCATACGCCCAACCGCTGGCGCTGTGGAACCGCCACACGTCCCACCCGTTGGGCGTCCGTCTATCCCCCTCCGCAGCGATCAGGTCTTCTTCCGACTGTATCCCCGTATACGCATCGGCCAGCCGCTTGGCCCCCTTGAGATACCTCGGGTCCCATGTCGCTTCATACAGCATGGTCACCCGCTGAAGCATCATCCCCGCGTTGCGGATGTCTCCACCGGTCTCCAGCCCCGGCTTATACGCATATTCGCTCCCCTGGAAGTCCTTCTGAAGCTCACCCCACATCTTCAGCACATCAAACGCACGCCGGTCGCCCGTCAACCAGTATTGGTAGATGTAATCCATCTTGTCGGCCATCGGGTTCATGAAAGCCACGCCCCCCGGCTTGCCCGCATACCCGCCCATCCAGTGGATATCGCTGTTGTCGTAGTGATACTCATACCCCGCGATCCGCCCCACCGATCTGTCCGTGTGATGCACAAACGCACGGTCCGCGCTGTACAGCGTATACGACTGCCCATACCTCAGCCACTTGCGCTCCCCCGTCCTGAAATACTGCGACCACGCCATCTGCCCCCACGAATAATGGCTCTTGGGCTTGTTGCGGTTCCACTCATTTTCCCCGTTGCTGTACTTGAACGGGTACGGCTCGCTCATCCCCGGCAACTGGTAATAAGAACCCCAGTCCCACCACCCATACCACCGCCCCGCCTCTGTTTTGGCCTTCACCATGTCCAGCATCGTGTCCAGATACCGTTCCTCATCCCCGAAAAGCGTCGCGTTCTTCGGCGTGTGCAGAAGATAGTCCAGCGCGCGCGTCTTGGTCGACCATGCCGGGTCCGCGCAGGCGATCACCGGATGCGCCACCTCCCGCACCAGTCTCGCGCCGTATGGCCCTGCGCTCGCACGGTCGGAAGCGAAGCACAGCCACACTTCGTGTGTCTTGGCCGCGCCCGTCGCATTGGTCCTCTCGCGATACTGCTCCAGACGCCCTTCCTTGGCGTTGGGCTTGGTGTAGATCATGTACTTCTTCTGCATCTCATTCAGATGCCACCAGAAGCCGTCGAATGTGGTGTCCATCAGCCGCTCCCCCGCCGGCCATAGCTGCACGTCCATCACGCCTTCCTTTACTTCAAAACCCCACGGATACTGCTGCCAGGCATCCCGGATCGCCACCGTCGTATTCCCGTAAAACAGCGCCCCCACCGAACGGCCAGCCAACTTCACCGGCACAGCCTGTTCCGAGTTGTAGACCAGCAGTTCGATGTTGTTCCTGTTGGGGCTGTCCTGCACCACTTTCACATTCGATGTGAACATCCTCACGATGTCGTCCTGCTGGTCTCCTTCTCCCCAAACGCCTCCCCGTTGTCCGGTCTTCTCGGCTATTTTCAGCCCCATCGACTTGATCTTGTCCTTATGTGATTCCCCCGTGTAGATGAACGTATGCTCCAGCTTCACATCACTGCGGCTCCTGAAAAAACTCGCCCGGATGCTGTATCGGCAGAACTTCTCCCCGGCCGCATTCGTGTACCACCCATCCATCTTCAACGTCGCCCGTGCCGGTCCATTCTCCTCCAGCACAATGCTCGCCTCTTTGTCCAGGTCCGCGCGAAACACCCCCCGCGTCTCATGCTCCACGTAAAACCCTGAAAAAATTCCCTCCGCATTGGGCAGCACCACCTCCTTGCGCAAAGCCTGGAGCCCCTGGAACAAATCTCCCGTCACCCCCGAAATCGTCCCCGAAAGGGTGTTTGTCTCAATTGAAATGCTCTTGTCTTCATTCACTTTCGCCAACGCATCCCCGGGCTTTTTCCCGCCAATCAAATCCTCCCCATACACCACGCGGTAGCTGCGTTCCGGATTCACCGAAAAATCCACCAGCAGCCAGCGCACACCCTTTTCCCCCTTGGGGTCCCAGGTCGCCAGCACCGCGCTCTGCGAGGGCAGCACCGCCCCCTTGTCGTCCACCACCTGCACCGCATCTCCGGGTTTAAACGCGCCTTCGGGAAACGGCACGCCGAATTTCACCGGCGCATCGATCCGGTAATCCGGCAGTTCCCGGTCCACCACCACCGCGATGCTCCCCGCCCAGGCGGGGCTCACGCCGACAAAAGTCAATAACACAGCCATCCACGTGCGTAGGCGCATGGTCGATCTCCTGTGGCCAAAAAAGGCTCAAAAAGTCAAAAGGGATTTTGCTACGTCAAAAAAACCGCAGACAAGGAAACAGATTCAAAGGGTCATGAAAAATCGATCAATTCCATTTCACCGTGGAAATGGAACAAGTCAGTAAAACGCGTTGCGCGGGCGTCGTCGGGTCCGCCTCGCGTTTGATCATTAATTGCGCCGCCCTGCGCCCCATCTCCTGCGCAGGCACGCGCACGGTCGTCAGCGATGTCCCTGAAAGGTCTCCCGGCAAATCCTGGTCCTGACCATCAAACCCGACGATCTGGAAATCCCGACCCGGTTTCATCCCATGCGACGCCGCCGCCACGATGAACCCCACCGCCAGCTCATCGCTCGCCGCAAAGATCCCATCCGGACGCTTCTTGAGCGCCAAGTAGTCCGTAAACGCACCGCCACCCGAAGGCACGCTATAGCCGGGCGTGTAAATCAGATCCTGCGCCTCCAGCGGCTGGCCCCACACGCATTCAAAGCCATGCAGACGCGCCGAGGACGTCAGGTCATACCGCCTGTCCTGTAATGAAATCCGGTGCCCTAAAAACGCCACCCGCTTGCATCCCGCCTCGCGAAGCACCCGGCCCGCCAGCGCGCCGCCCTGGTACTGGTCCACGCTCACCGAATCAAACCGCGAAATCAAGTCCAGATTGATGTGCCCCGCCGTCGCCACGATCACAAGGTTCTGCTTGCCCGGCATCACCGTCACGAAACTATTCGGGTTAAACACCACCATCCCCCACATCCCCGTCGCCTCCGGCAGCACCGTCTGGCTCTCGTTCAGTGGAATGGTCGTCGTATCCCCCCCCGCTTCCCGCACCACTTGCGTAAAACCCTCCATCATCCGCCGCAAAAACGGTGCCGCCGGCTCCAGCACCGCCATCCCCAGCACCTTCCCGCTCAGCGGCAGTTTCACATCCGGCCCCTGCTGCGCGGCCTCCCCGGGAAGCTGCCGCACAAACACTCCCAGCCGACGGCGTGAAAATAACACCCCCTCCGCCACAAGCTCCCTCACCGCACGCTGCGCATTGTTCTGCCCCACCCCCATCGTCCGCGCCAACTCACTGATCGCCGGCAACCGGTCCCCGATCTTCCATTCCGTCCCGATGCGCGACACCAGCACACGTCTCACCCCCAGAAACGAGGGAGCATTGTCCTGGAGGATGTGCCCGGTGATTTTCGTCTTGGTCTTGGAACCTGATTTGGAGGCCATGACCGGATACTAGAGTAATTAATAATAATTGTCAAGAAGACTTCATTTGTTTCGTCCAATACGTCACTTCTCCGCTCTTAAAACCACGCGTAAAGCGCCGAGTCTCAACCATAAACCGTTCGCCACCCACCCTTTTGCATGCCCTCAGCAGCCCACTCATTAACCACACATCAAACCTAATCCCCTTGGCTCAGGAACAACCATTCGTTAGAGTCTAAAATGGACAACCAACCCAATCTCCTCCACTCTCCATCTACCATTGCCAGTCAGCCCCTCTCTTGGCACCAAACCCACCGGTGAAATCTCCCATGGCAGAAAAACTCCGTAAAAATGCGCTCTTCCGCTTCCGGTGCGCCCACTGCAATCTCCGCCTGAAAACGCAAACTTCCAATAAGGGCCGCATGCTCGTCTGCCCGCAGTGCAAGCACGCCATCACCGCAGAGCGTGCCCCCCAGGAACGGCCGCCTGAGGAATCCATCATCCAGCGACTCGACGCCACCGTCGACCAATGGGTCCGCACCACCTGCACCTGCGGCAAACTCATCAAAGCCCCCGCCGCCTTCGCCGGACGCACCGGCAACTGCCCCCAGTGCGGCAAAACCATCACCATGCCCGAACTGGGCGAAACCCTCTCCTCCTCCCTCGAAGTCTCCACCCTTGTGCAAGCCCCCTCTGAGGAAAGCCTCCTCATGGCCGTCGGGGACATGGATTCCAGCGATATCCCCGCCCCCACGGTTTCTGACAACGGCATCACATACTCCCGCTTAACCCCACTCAAGCAAGAACCTCAGGAACAACAATTCGTCCGCGCTGCCTGCATCTGTGGCGCTGAAGTCCATGCAGGTATTGAAATGGCCGGCAAAACCGTCCACTGCCCCAAATGCAAAACCCTTCTCCGCCTGCCCAACAAACCCCTTGCCCGCCCCATCTTCGACTTCGACGACATGGCCAGCCAGGACATCAGCTTCGGCGGGGAGAGCCTCGTCTTCAAGCCTCACATGGTCTCCGGCGGCGAAAACCTCTTTGATCAGATCGATGCTTCCAAGGAAATCGACGCCATCCCCGTCACCGAGGCCGAATGGAAAAGGGAAAAACAAACCCGCGCCATCAACATCCGCACCATCCGCGGCGCCAGTCCCCTGGAAACCCAAGCCCGCGTCCTCGCCCTGGCCGTTTCCGATGCTGCCGGATCCGTTAAGAAAACCCTCTGGGGCACTCCGATCGCCAGGCTTGCCGTTTCCAGCTGCTTCCTCGGAGGCGCTTTTATTCTGTTCGCTGTCCAGTATCAAAACTATTGGTCCGGCATAGACAACAGCCTCCCTTCCATGGCCGCCGTGCAGTCCGTACAGTTTTATGACACCGGCAGTGGCATCGTCTTTTCTGTCCCCAGTGACACGCTTCCGCCAACCATGGCGCCCTCCCAATCAGACAAACCCACCCAGGAGCCCGCAGGCTTCCGTGCCTATAGGTTCAGTTGCGACAACTGCTCCTCCGACCAGGAAATCTTCGTCGGCTTCATCGAGTCCATGACCCCCGCCGCCAAGAGCGGGTGGCAGCGCCGCATGGAAGTCACCGGCGATCCTCGCGTTACCCCGCTCATGGACCCTTCCGCCCCTCCCAGCGCCGGTCGGTTGGTCTCAAAACCCACACCCATTCATTGGGTCGAAGCTTCTTCTCCCGAAGGTTCCGCCCTCATCCATACGGTTTTGAACACCAAATGCCCCAACAGCCAGTCTCCTCAATGGTGCGGCCAATAAAAGAAAAAGGATCATGCCATACTCAGCATGATCCTTTGTGTATCGATTCTGTCAGGTTGTTTTAGTTATTGCCGCGGTTGCCGGTTTGTCCGCCACCAACCCCGCCGCCGACACCGTTGTTTCCATTGCCATTGTTGCCATTGTTGCCGTTATTGCCGTTGTTGCCATTGTTGCCATTGTTGCCATTGTTACCGTTATTGCCGCTGGAACCTGTACCGCTCGAACCGGTCCCGCTGGAGCCCGTGCCGCTGGAACCCGTGCCGCTAGAACCCGTACCGCTGGAGCCCGTGCCGCTAGAACCCGTCCCGCTGGAGCCCGTCCCGCTAGAACCCGTACCGCTAGAACCGGTCCCGCTGGAGCCCGTGCCACTAGAACCCGTCCCTGTGTTCTGCGTAGGATCAAACGCCGCCACCTTCAACGCATCTTGCGAATCCGCATGCCCGTCCAGGTAAATCACGTTCGCCTTGGCCACCCGGTGCCGCTTCACGATGCTTCCCAGGATGTAATCATCCACCGTGAGATAAGTTCCTGCGATATTCCGCCCAGTCGTTCCCGCGCCATCCGCTCCAGACATTGAACCGTCATACAAGAACGCCACCCCTGCCGGGTTGGGAATCTTCGCGTATGAAGGCCTGTTAAGCACCAGGAGCAGGTTATAGCCGTAGCTGCAGCTCCAGTCCTCGCTCACACCCTTTTCCGTGGTCACCGGCGTTGTCCCAGGCTTCTCATCACTCGGGCAGCGCCAGATCCTCTTGTCTGTAAACAGCCCCCAGCCCGATTCGGTCGCGGGCCGCCTCACCACCGTCACGTCATAAGTGCCGCTGCTTCCATAAGACACGCCCAGCGAAAGCGGAGGAAAGTCCCCCAGTGCGCTGTATTTCGCCGGGTTCGCCTGGATGTAGTTGATCGACACAAGATGAATCTGCTTGAGCTGATTGAGGCAAACCACCCGCTTAGCGGCCTCGCGCGCATTGCTCAGCCCTGGCAAAGCCAGACCAATCAGGATTGCAATGATCGCAATCGCCACAAGCAATTCAATAAGAGAAAATCCCCGAGACCGATAGGACTGGCGAATAGCCATAAAACCCTCCAGATAGTCAGCTTTCCGGCGTCGGACGTGGACGCCATGATGAAATTTATCTTACGCCACTCTGTCGGCAATGCAAAGTGAATTCCGATGGGTCTCAAGGAAAAGGCATGCGAAAAAAATACCTCCCAATCAAAAGCCTTCGCAATCTTTGTCTTCATCTTCATCCCATGCTCTACTATTTACCCACTGCCCCCTCATTCTCTCAGGAGACACATCCATGCCCGGATTAAAACTCACCGATGCACAAATCCGTTCCTTCAATCAGGACGGTTATCTCATCATCCCCAACCTTTTAAACGCCCAGCAGGTCGACGTTCTCTTCACCCTCGCCAAGTCCGACCGTGAAATGGACAAGGCCGGCGGAGCTCGCGATGCCCAGGGCGGCATCAGCCGTCTCCGCCTCCGCAACGACCTCCCCGACGATATCTACAGCGCCATCGCCCGCTCTGAATCCGTCGTCGAACCCATGGAGCAACTCTTAGGCGACGAGGTCTACCACTTCCACCACAAAATGATGCTCAAGGAACCCAAGGTCGGCGGCGCCTGGGAATGGCACCAGGACTACGGCTATTGGTATCAGAACAACCACTGCCTCTATCCCGACATGGGCAGCTGCATGATCGCCGTCGACCGGGCCACCAAGGCCAACGGCTGCCTCCAGGTCTTAAAAGGCTCCCACCTCTGCGGCCGAATCGACCACGGCATGACCGGTCAGCAAACCGGCGCCAACATGGATCGCGTCAACGAACTCATGAAACGACTCGAACTCGTCTACGTCGAGCTCAACCCCGGCGATGCCTGCTTCTTCCACGCCAACCTCCTCCACCGCTCCGACCAGAACAAAAGCGACCACGCACGCTGGTCCCTCATCTGCTGCTACAACACCAAGCACAACAACCCCTACAAGCACAACCCGCACGGCCACCCTTCCTACAGCTATCTTGAGCGCTGGCCCGACGCCAAAATCCTCGAAACCGGCAATCGCCAGCTTGCCGAGCTCAAAACCACCGCCCAGTAACCGCATAACACGGCATGCACCAAAAAAAGGCCCTCCCAAAGGAGGGCCTTGCTCATTCTGATTCTCTTTCACTTGTCCCCTTACCCATCACGGCTTAATCGCCACCCCAGACATAAACAACACCGTATCCAGCCTCAACGCCAGAAACTCCGCACCCGGGAATGGCGTCTTCCCCGCCATCGTCCATCCCGACGCATCCGCCCATGTCACATACACCGCCCGGCCCAGATGCCCGTCAAAATCCTTCAGGCGCGGCACAACGCCCTGCGGCGTCGCCGCCTCTTTGATATCCATTGACCCCAGCACCAGCCGCGAAAGCGACAACAGCACTGGATAAGCGTCTGGAGCCGTCGATTCCAGATCGTAATACTTTAAACCATTGATCCCCCGGATCCCCGTCTTGGTGATCATCGCGTTCAAGTCCACATTGTCCACCATCGACGGACGGTTCCGGCTCACCTGTTCCGCAGCCGCCACCGCGTTCTGTGGAAACATCGCCGCGTACAGGTTCCCATCCGCCACCACCCACGAAGGCGACACGCCCGGCGTCGCCAATGTGTGGACCTCAAATGGGCCCACGCGATGGGTGATCAACTTCACATCCGTTTTTCCCCGCGTCCATGCGTTGTACGCCGCTGTCCCCTTGCCGATCAGCTTCACCAGCGACGCTTCCACCTGCCCCGGATCTGCAGGCCGCGCCACCATCACCCAACTCAGCGGGCCCCGTCCCGTCGTCGCCGGGTCGCTGTAGAAGGCCCAGTGGTCCCCGATCACCTCCAGCAGTTCCGTCCTCAGGTTCACTTCCGGCGCAAACACCGGCGCGGCCAAAAAGGCCTCAAACGCCTTCGCCCGCTCCGGCGACACATCCTTCACCGCCTGCGTCAACTGGCTGATCAGCTTTGCCACATCAAAACGCGCCACCACCGCCACATCCGGCGTCTTGGGCACCGCCCGCATGAAATTCAAATTAATCGGTCCCGAATCAATCAGCGCCACCACGCCCCGGCGCGGAAGCGGCGCGCTCAGATACGCCCGCACGCCCCAATCCTTCCCCTCAAATCCCCCCGTTGCTCCAAAATACGGCGCGCCCGTCAAGCCCAGCCCATCACGCACCGCTCGAAAACGCGCCAGCCGCAGCGCTTCAGGGCTCTCCGGCGCCTTTTCCTTGGCCGTATCCGAAAGACGCTTCTCCGTGTGCGTCAAAATCGACTCAAGCTGCACGAAAAGCGCTGCTTTCGGGTTCACTTGCAAACGTGACATCGCCTGTTTGAACGCATTGTTGTTCCCCAGCGCGTCCACCCGCACCCCTTTTTCATCCACTGGACCCGCAATCGCAAGCTCATCGGCCTTGTATCCCGAAAGCAAACCCACATACGACTTGTGCGTCACCACACGCAAATGCCCTTTAAGCTCTTTGCTTGAGTCCAAAAATCCCTGCAGCCGCGCCTTCAGCCCCTGCGCATCCTCTCCTGCATCGGACAAAAACAGCACTTTGGGCTTCAACTCACCCGCCGCGCCCTCCACCACCCCCGATACCACCATCGCAGAAGGATATTCCCACAGCGCCGACATCATCGCCGCCGAAACCTGCGCACCAGCCATCTCGTCGGCCGCATCGCGTTCGCCCGTCAGGCTCTGCGGAATCTTCCCTGCCACCTGCGGCAAATATTCATTCACCAGCCGCCCGAAATCCGAAGCCTCCAGCACCGCCTTAAAGTGCGTGTCATTAAACTCCGCACCCATCGACCTGATCCCCGCCCAACCCACATATATGCAGGCATCCGCCGGCACACGGTCCGCCAATGGCTGCGCCTGCGCAACCAAGGGGGAAAGAGCCAAGGCACCTAGGATCAAACCCGCCTGGATCATTCGTTTAAGCATTCGTTACTCCCGGGTTGAAAGAGATGCCCCACTCTGGCCCCCTCTCCCTCGTGTGGCAAGAGGGGTGGGGTGAGGGTGTTCTTTCCGGCTTCCCTCGACTTTCAACCCGCCTCATCATAAACGAACAATCGCCGCGCGGCCTACTACAATAAAGCCATGTCCCAACCCCCCACATCCCTTCCTTACGACCGCAACACGGGCATCATCCTCGTCGACCACGGCTCACGCCGGGCAGAATCCAACGACCTGCTCATTCACGTCGCCAACCTCTACCGCGCCTTCACCCGTCAGGATAAACCCCAGGATTCCTGGCCCGTCGTCGAACCCGCCCACATGGAGCTCGCAGAGCCCTCCATCGCCGCCGCCTTCGATAAATGCGTCGCCCAGGGCGCCAAAACCATCGTCGTCATGCCTTACTTCCTCTCCCCCGGCAAACACTGGTTCAAAGACATCCCCGACCTCACCGCCACAGCCGCACAAAAACACTCAGGCGTCTCCTTCCTCGTCGCCGCGCCCCTGGGCCTCCACCCCCTCATGGCTCAGATCATCGACGGACGCGTCACCCACTGCGTCAATCACACCCAGGGCAACGCCCCCGAATGCGATGCCTGCCAGGGCACCAACCGCTGCCAGATGCGCCAAACCTCTCCCCCTCAATGATTGCTCAATCCTTCCTCCCTCTGCCAAGACCCAGAACCCAAGACCCAATGACCCAATCCTCCAACTCCGATCCCGGCTTCTTCAAACGCCTTATCTCTCCAGGCTTTGAACCCTCCTGGCGTCACGCCATCGCACTGGCCCTCATCACCATCATCACCTACGCCATCATCGGCTCCGCCAGCACCCTCTTTGACCGCGACGAACCCCGCTTCGCCCAGGCCACTGCCGAAATGCTCTCCAGCGGGAACTACCTCTACCCCACCTTCAACGGCAACCTCCGCCCCGATAAACCCATCCTCATCTACTGGTTCATGACCACCAGTTCCAAGATCCTCGGCCACACCGAACTGGCCGTCCGCATTTGGTCCATACTCGGTGTCGCAGGCGCATCCCTCATGACATTCTGGATGGGCAAACGCCTCGCCAATGCCTGGGTCGGCCTCATCGCCGCCGCCATGATGACCACCACTCCTATGTTCATGATCACCGGCACCGCCTCCACTGCCGATGGCCTCCTTTTCTTCTTTATCACCCTCGCTTTTGCCGTGTTCGTCCGCGTCTCCACCGATCCCTCGCTCAAACCACGCTGGCAGGATTACGCGCTCCTCACCATCGCTTTAGGCGGCGCGCAACTTACCAAGGGTCCCGTCGGCATCGCCATCCCCCTCTTGGGCTTCGTCGGCTGTTTCTTCATGCTCCACCGCCTGGGCCAGACCACCCCCAGAATCCTTGCCCTCGCCATCACTTCCGCCATCCTCGGCACCGCCCTCTTCCTCGCCTGGGCCATCCCCGCAAACAACGCCACCGGCGGTGAATTCCTCAAGCTCGGCATCGGCAAGCACGTCGTGGAACGCACCGTCTCCGCCAAGGAATCCCACGGCGGCAAGGGCCTCCTCTACTTCGCCACCCTGCCCCTCTACATCCCCTTCATCCTCGCCTACTTCTTCCCCTGGACACTCATGGGCTTCGCCACCCTCGGCATGACCTGGCGGGGCACTGTCGGTTCCGCCCGCCTCAAAGCACTCTGCATCGGCTGGGCCGCCCCCACCTTCATCCTCATGTCCCTCGTCGCCACCAAGCTCCCCCACTACATCCTCCCCATCTGGCCCGCCATCGCCCTCCTCACCGCCTCCGCCCTCGACCACTTCCGCAGAAATCCCGGCGAGCCCCACGAACGCCTCTGGGCTCACCGCGGCGGCATCTTTTTCGCCCCCATCGCCATCGGCATCTCCCTCATCCTCCTCATCGCCCCCTGGGGCGTCCCCGCCTTCAACGTCCCCGCCATGCCCTCCCTCCAGATCCCTGGCATCATCGTCGCCTCCCTCATCCTCCTGCTCAGCGCCATCGTCCTGCGCCTCCACCTCACCTGGCGCTTCACCCAGGCCTGCCTCGTCCTCTGGGTCGGCGTCATCATCATCCAGTTCGCCCTCGCCTTCGTCCTCCTCCCCGCCATCGAACCCCTCAAGCTCGGCCCCCAGGTCGCAAAAATCGTCAAGAAAGCCGGCACCGATACCACCCCCGTCGCCACCATGGATTACCAGGAAGCCTCCCTCGACTTCTACTTAAACCGCCCTCCCATCGCCCGCCTCGGCCCCGCTGACTACACCGCCTGGGCCGCCGACCCTGCCCCCGGCATCCTGGTGCTCACCCGCACCATGGTCGAACAAATCGCTCCCCCCAAAGACACCCGGATCTCCGAAACCGGCAGCGTCAAAGGACTCAACCATTCCAAAGGCAAACCCATGGAAGTCGTCGTCCTCAGCAAAACCAGCCTCGCCAATACCCCCGCCTCCCAACCCCAATAACCCCAATTCTTCAGACCCTGGACTCGGGACTCTGGACCCGGGACATTTTTTCCGTCACCCACCAGCAATACAAAAGCGGCACCGCACCCAGCACCCCAAAACTGCAATCAATCAACTGCCACCCAAACGGAATCCCCCGCACCGCCCCCGCAATAAACGCCAGCGGCAAGATCCCCAGGCACGCCGCCACCCCCGCCTTCACCACCCACACATTCCGCACCGGCTCCAGGTACGGCCCGACAAAAAACACCGCTATCGCCAGGTGTGCGAACGCCAGCCAATCCGTCCCATACCCCACCCACGGGTATTTCCCATACGTCTCCCGCAGCCCATCCCGCACCACGATCACCCACCCGCTCTCCACCCCCAGCACCTTCACCAGCCAGTCCATCTCTATAAGCAGCGGAAACGCCGTCACCCCGCTAAGCACCAATCCCACAATGAAAAGCCCCATCGACAGCCGATAACGTCGTAAAAGTGTTGCATGCAGATCTATTTCCGACATGAAATCCCCCTTTTGTTGGGCTCGCCCGAGTTTACCCATGGCAACCCGCCTTCACCTCATGTAACTTTGACGCAGCCTTTCCTCTGGCCCCTCTCTCAGCGAGAGGGCTCAGGCGAAGGTTTTCTGTATTCAGTCATTCGCGCCTATCCCCCAAAGGCTCACAATGCCCCGCTTCTTCATTTTCACCCTCACTGCACTCTGCCTGGCCTTCCCCGGCTGCCATCTGCCCGAAAACGACCCCTCCACACAACCTGCCACACAACCAGAGTCCTCAGAAACCCAACCGGCTACCCAGTTTTCCGAATCCCACTCGGATCAACCCGCAACTCAAACCGCCGCCACGCACCCAGCCACCCAGCCAGTCACCCTGAGCACCTATCACACCAAGGAACGCAAAGTCCTCGAACTCACCCCTGGCCTCACCTTCGAACAGGTTCAAACGATTCTTGAAGATCCATTCGTCTTCACCGATTCTTTCTCTGTCGAGATCAACTGCCCCCCCTTCAACACTTCCTACAGACTCGCATTCATCCCCAACCCCGCCGATCGAAACATCATTCTTCACACCGTTGAATGGTCGCCCAATGACCAGTTTGTCCCGCAATCCATCATCATCTTGCCCAAAGATTTGGCTGGTTTCACCTCCGAAGAAGCCTTTCTCAAAGAACTCTTCCCGCCGCCTCAGACATTCACCCCACCTCGTCTTCATTCTGACCAGACTCTAAACCCCAAGCCCTAGCCCCTTCTTCAAACCAGTTCCCCAATCACCGTATCCGCCACAAACAGCCCCGCCCGCGTTAGCTTGACCCGCCCCTCCATGCGCTCGAGCATCCCCACCTGTAATAAATACTCCGCCCGCACCCTTCTCTCTTGAGTCGAACCCACCAGCTCATCGAAAAATCCCTCTTCGATCCCCTCGTTCAACCTCAGCCCCAGCATCAAACGCTCCGCCACCCGCCGATCCGCATCAAACGTCTCAAACTCCGACATCGGCGGTGCTTCCGGTGACTCTATGTACTTGTACAAGTGCCCCAGGTTCTTCCACAACCACCCCTCATGGTGGCTCCCAGCACCCGGGCCCATGCCGATCCAGTTCAAATTCTTCCAGTACGCCAGATTGTGTTGGCATCGCCTGTCCACTCCCTCACGCACCCGCGCAAAATTGCTCACCTCATACTGCCCAAAACCCGACGCGGCCAGCACGTCCAGCACCACCTCATACATTTCCTTTTCAATCTCCTCGTCCGCCGGCGTCACCCGCCCCAACTCCAGCTTCTTTGTCAACACTGTGTGCGGCTCATACGTCAATCCATAAACACTCAAATGCTCCACTCCCAGCGACACTGCTTTGCTTAAATCCGCTTCAAGCTGACGCACTGTCTGTCCCGGGATCGCAAAAATCAGGTCCAGGTTCAAATTCGTAATCCCCGCCTCCCGCAGCAGGTCCAGCGCCCGCGGAATGCTCTCAGGATCATGCCACCGCTCCAGTGCCTTCAGCAACTCCGGTTGAAACGACTGCGCTCCAAGGCTCATCCGATT
Organism: uncultured Phycisphaeraceae bacterium; assembly: GCA_964527265.1. Lineage (GTDB taxonomy): Bacteria > Planctomycetota > Phycisphaerae > Phycisphaerales > Phycisphaeraceae > CAZGOM01. The sequence goes on from CAZGOM010000042.1 coordinate 19,306, forward strand.
CACCCCCGCATCCGCCAGCATCCGCGCCATTTCCCGCGTCACCGTCTCCGGGTTGGCCTCCACCGTAAACTCTGTCACATTTTCTATAACCCCATGATTATTCAAAGACTTAAGAATCGGCTGCCAATTCTCCACCGACAGATACGTCGGCGTCCCCCCACCCACAAACACCGTGCGCGGCTTCATGCGGAACTGCCCCGCCTTCCACGCGATCTCCCGCCCCAGCGCCACCCCAAACTCCCCCTGCTTCCGGTCATCCACAATGCTGTAAAAATCACAGTAATGGCACTTATGAAAGCAAAACGGGATGTGCAAATACACCGCATCAACCGGCGTAGGATTTGTTAGAGCAAGGGTTTGTATGTCATGAGGGCGAGCGTTAGAATGATGTCGTTCACCCCCGGGGCCGGGCTCATTCTGTCCGGCGCCGCTCTGACCCTTAAATGCTGAGCCAGCCTGAGGAAGTGTCATGGAAGTCACGTTGGTCATGTTTCTATCCGATGGTACGAGGCGGGACTTTCCCATCCAAAAGGACATGGCCATCATTGGCCGCGCCCATGGCTGTGATCTTAGGATCCCGCTTTCGAGCGTTTCCCGTCAGCACTGCGAGCTACGCATTGTCGACGATAAACTCGTCGTGCGCGACTTAGGCTCCTCCAACGGCACCTACCACAACTCCATCCGCATTCAGGAAGCCACCCTCAAGGCTGGCGATGAACTCGTCATTGGCCCCGTGGTCTTCATCACCGTCGTCAACGGCCAGCCCGGCCATATCGATCCCGTCCGCACCTTGGTCGAGACCAAGGCTCCCTCCCGCATCATGCCCGCCGTCAACTCTGAATCAGGCAACGCCGAATCCGACGATCTGGACCTCCAGCCCGTCGCCTTCCAGGACGACAGCGACAAAAACCTCCCCGACGTCGACAACGAGTCCCACACCCCCACGGTTGACCTCGACGATCCCCTCGCCGCCCTCCAGGCCCTCACCCAAAACCGCAACGAAGACGAAACCGAGTCCGTCTTCCCCCTTCCCAACGACGAGGAAGAAGACAAGAAACGTTCACCCAAGAAGAAAAAATAAGTCTCGACTCTCACGAAACTAAAACCACGCCCCGCTCACCCGGGGCGTTGTCTTTAGAAGATGGGTCTTGGGTTCTGGGTCTTGAGCCTTGTCAGATAAAAACAAGGCACCTCACCCATCCCTCTACCCTATTTATCTGACAGAACCCAATACCAGAACCCATCCCCATGCGCCCCCCACTCAAAATCACCAGCGCCGACAACCCTCGCGTCAAATCCGCTGTCCGCCTCCGCGACCGCAAAGAGCGCGACCTCACCGGACACTTCCTCGCAGAAGGTGCCCGCGAGATCTCCCGTGCCATTGCAGCCGGGCTCACCCCCGTTGAGTTCTACGCCTGCCAGACGCTTCTCAAATCCCAACCCTCCTCCGCCCTTGCAGCCCTGGGCGCCAACCAAGCCATTCAGGACCACGCCCAAATCTACGACGTCTCCGAATCCATCCTCGGCAAAATCGCCTACCACGACCGCCCCGAAGGCATCATCGCCGTCTTCAAAACCCCAACCCACTCTCTCGATACCCTCACACTCCCGGCTCTTCCTGAAAAACCAATCCTCCTCCTCATCGCCGTCGGCATCGAAAAACCCGGCAACCTCGGCGCCCTCGCCCGCACCGCTTCCGCCGCCGGCGTCCACGCCCTTCTCGTCGCCGATGGCGTTACCGATCCCTTCAATCCCAACGCCATCCGCGCCTCCACCGGCGCCGTCTTCTCACTCCCCATCGTCGGTGCCACGCGCGACCAGACCCTCGCCTTCCTCAAACAACACAACATCACTCTGCTAGTCTCCACCCCCGCCGATGCCGTCCCATACACACAGGTCAACATGACCGGCCCCACCGCCCTCGCCATCGGCGCTGAAGACCAGGGCCTCGGCCAAGCCTGGCTCGCCTCAGGCACACGCATCCGCATCCCCATGGCCGACTCTCACGTCGACTCCCTCAACGCCTCCGTCTCCGGCGCGCTCCTCCTCTACGAAGCAATCCGCCAGCGTGGCAACTGAAATCCCGACCCTGTTGATCTTGCGAAAATCCGGCCCTACATTTTCCCTTCCTTCAAGACACCGCACTCAGTCTTCCACAATCCGCAAATTACCCCTGCCAATTCCCGCTCCTCAAACCACGCATACGCTACAGTGCAACCGGTTCCTAACCACACTCCAAAACTCCCGGAGCACTCCATGCAAATCACCTTCCAAGGCGCCTCCCGCCAAGTCACAGGCTCTCGCTATCTTCTCAACGCCGGCGGACTTAACATCCTCATCGATTGCGGCATGTTCCAGGAACGTGATTACGTCGCCCGCAACTGGTCCCCCTTCGACCCCGACCCCAAAACCATCGATCGCCTCGTGCTCACCCACGCACACCTTGACCACTGCGGCCTCATCCCCCGCTTAGTCGCCCAGGGCTACAACAACCCCATCATCACCACCGAGCCCTCCGTTGCACTCGCCCGCCTCATCATGACCGACTCTGCCCGCATTCAGGAGGAAGATGCCGCTTACAAAATCATCCGTCAGCAGCGCGAAAACCGCACGCCGCCACGCCCCGTCGTCCCACTCTACAAAACCCAGGACGCCATGGCCGCATCCACTCTCCTAAAAGGCTATCCCTTTCACAAGCCCATCAAGCTCAATGACCAAGTCATCATCACCTTCTTTGAAGCCGGCCACATCCTCGGCTCAGGGTCCGTCCTCTTTGAAGTCACCGAAAACAACAAAACCCGCACCATCCTCTTCTCCGGTGACATCGGTCAGTGGGACAAACCCCTCATCAACGACCCCGAAACACTCCCCCGCGCCGACTACGTCGTTATGGAATCCACCTACGGGGACCGTCTCCATAACAAATCCGTTTCCATCGAAACCCAACTCGCAAACATCATCAACCCCGTGGCCGAGCGCGGCGGCACCGTCGTCATCCCCACCTTTGCACTCGAACGCGCACAGGAACTTGTCTACCACCTGGGCAACCTCCACCGCGACAAGCGCATCCCGCCACTTAAAACCTTCGTCGACAGCCCCATGGCCGCCGATGTTACCGCCACCTTCCTCGAGTATTCCGAATACCTCGATGAGCCCACCATGAAGCTCTTCCATGCCGGCCTCGCCCCCCTGCGCTTCCCAGGCCTGCGCTACACCCGCGCCGCCGTCGACTCCAAAGCCATCAATGGCATCACTGGCCCCAAAATCATCATGGCCACCTCCGGCATGTGCGAAGCCGGACGTATCAAACACCACCTCCGCCAGTACATCTCAGACCCCAAAAATGCCATCGTCTTCGTCGGATACCAATCCCCCGGCACACTCGGCGCCATCATCAAATCCGGCGAAAACCCTGTCCGTATCCACGGCGCCTTCTACCCCGTCAAAGCGCAACTCGCCGAAATCTCCGGCATGAGCGCGCACGGCGACCGCGACGACCTCTTCAAATGGCTCTCAGGCTTCAAATCCCCCCCACGCAAAATCTTCCTCACCCACGGCGAAGCCTCCGTCTGCAACAAACTACGCGACACCATCACCCAGAAACTCGGCTGGACCGCCGTCGCACCCGACATCGGACATTCCGAAACACTTGACTGATCCATTCAAATCAAAAATGCTGCCTCTTGCTCTGACCGGACCCTAAACCCCAGATCACAGACCCTTTCCCTACCTCTTCTTCAGCCACTCCTCAAATCGTATCCGCCCCGCCAGCGCTGGCCCCGCCGGCGTCAGGCTCTGGTCATTGAGCTTCAGCCCGAAATAAAGCGCCTCTGGGTCCGTCTTCACTTTCCGCGCATCCCCCGTCGCACTCAAGAATTGCTGAACCAATTGGTTCAGTGCAATCGACTCCGGCCCCGCCAGATCCACCAACCCATTGAGTGGCGCCTTAAGCGCAATCTCCGCCACCGCCGCCGACACATCTTCCGCCGCGATTGGCTTTAACAACGCCGAAGGCAGACGAACCATCTCCCCCTCTGTAGCCGACCCTGCAATCGCACCCACAAACTCAAAAAACTGCGTTGACCGCACAATCGTGTAGGGAATCCCGCTCCCCTTCACGAGATTTTCCTGCGCCATCTTCGCCCGGAAATACCCGCTCGCCAAAAGCCGGTCTGTCCCCACCACAGACACCGCCACGTGGTGCTTCACCCCCGCCCCCGTCTCCGCGGCAATCAGATTCCGCCCCGACCTCTCAAAAAAATCCATTGCTGCCTTGTCCTCAAACGAAGGTGAATTCGCCACATCCACCACCACCTGCGCACCCCTGATAGCCTCCGCCAACCCCTCACCGGTCACCGCATTGATCCCCTTGGATGGGGAGGCCGCGATCACCTCATGCCCCCGCCCGCGAAGGATGCTCACCACGTTTTTCCCAATCAGCCCCGTACCACCAACAACAACGACTTTCATTTCAACCACCTTATTTAAATGCCGACCACGATGTCTTCCTCGGACCAGAAACCAAGCACCAGACCCCAATCTTCAAGCCTTCCCGCCCTTATCAATGAAATCCTGAATCACCTTCTTTGTCTCTGGGCTCCTGGTCATATCGATCAGCTTCATCCCTTTAAGCCCCGCCGTCGGCGATGCCCCGGCTTCCAGCAGCACCTGCGTCACATCCGGAAGACCCTTCACCACCGCAATGTGGATCGGTTCCTGGCCCAGGCTGTCCTTCGCAGTCGCCGATGCCTTGGCTCCCAAAAGCAGCTTCACCATGTCGGAGCTCCCTTTGATCACCGCGAAATGGATCGCCTGCCGTCCGTTCATATCCGCCCCGTCGATCGGCGCGCCCGCCTGCAAAAGTACTCGCACGATGTCCGCGTACCCCTCGCTCACCGCCAGGTGAAGGGGTTGCGCGCCGCTGCTGGTCTTCGCGTCCACAGGCGCCTTGGCGGCAATCAAAATCTGCGTGATATCAATCAGCCCGATTTTGCTCGTCATGTGCAGCGCCGTGATCCCGTCTTTACGCGCCAGGCTCACATTCGCCCCCTTCTCCAGCAGCAGTTTAACGGAGTCCGTCCGCATCCCGCCCACTGCTTCGTGCAGCGGGGTTGACCCTGCATTATTGGCCGCGTCCACGGAAACGCCCTTCTCCAGCAGAAACTTCACGATCTCCACATGCCCGCCGCGGCTCGCCGCGTGGATCGCCTGCGAACCCTGTTTGTCCACCGCCCCTGGTAATGCGCCCGCCTCCACCAGGAATTTCACCATTTCCAATTGATTCTCAAACGTTGCCAGATGGATCGGCTGCACCTTGTTCCTGTCCATCGCGTCCACCTTCGCCCCCGACGCGATCAAAAACTTCACCCCCTCCAGATTGCCTTTCATCGCCGCGATATGGATCGCCTCCACCCCGTTCTTGTCCGCCTGCGTCACCGGTGTGCCTCCCTTCACCAGCGCTTCCACTTTGCGCAGGTCTCCTTTCCTCATCGCATCCAGAAGCTCAGTCTTGGGCTCTTCCCTGCCTCCCGGTTTCGCCTCGGTTTTCCCATCCTGAGCCCAAGCCGTCCCTCCTATTGCACCCACTCCAGCCCCCAGCGCCAAAAACGCCGCCACGCCAAACCCGAACAAAAAACGCTGTCTTGTCTTCATCGTTTGCTGGTTCATAAGCTTTCTTTTCCAATCATTCACTGCAAAACCACACACTCAAAACATCAAGATACCCAATCACTCCCCTCTCAGACCCCGCTCCCAGCCCCAGAGTTCCGTAGGTTAACCCTTCAATCTCCGCCCTCCTGATCTTATTTCTCCTGCTTCACTCTCTCTTGGTAATTCGATCCCATCGGACCCCACGTCGCAAATCTTTTCCAAAATCACCACCACCCTCCGATTGACGCCTCGCATCAGTGGTGTAACCTATTAGACGTGTCACATGTGTGATGCGAGCATATCCAGACCTGCTTGGGTCGCTAGTGGTTCCGGGCCGACAAACGCCCGCAGGTTAGGGGAGTTACACAAATGGTCGAAAAGCCTTCACTCACGGTCCGGCATGAAGATCGAATCACGATCATCGGCTTCAACTCGCCCACCCTCAGTTTCGATGAAGCGCAGGTCGAAGAGATCAACGGTCTCTTTGAGCGTGCCATCGATGAATCCCAGGACATGAAGTTCATCGTCAACTTCGAAGGCGTTAATTACATGTCCTCCAACGTTCTGGGCATGCTCGTCAACAGCCTCATGAAGATCGTCAAAAAAGGCGGTCACATGCGCCTGGCTTCCGTCGACCGCGAGATCTATCAGCTCTTTGAGATCACCGGTTTGAAGAAGCTCTTCAAATGTAATGACACTCTTTCCGATGCTAAAAAAGCACTGGAAGCCGAAATCTAAGACTGCCGGGGCTTGGCTGCCGCCGCGGCTTTGCAACTCCTGAGCCTGGGTGGACTCAAACCCACCCTCCTCCCGTCACGCCAAGCACTCATTCGTTGCATCGATCTGCTCTTTCCGGAATAAGGTGTTTCCCGGACCATGAGCCCACTCACCATTCAAATCGACCGCACAGACGCTCACGTCGTCGTCCACCTCTCGGGGGTCGCCGATGTCGTCACCTACAAATCACTCATGGATGCCGCCGACAAGCTCTCTCAGGAAAAACCAAAGCTCGTCGTCTTCGATCTGTCTCAACTCAATTTCATCAACAGCCTTTCGCTGGGCTGCATCGTCAAGCTCCGCGGTGAACTCAAGCACTCCGGCGGCACCGTCCGTCTTGCCGCTCTCACGCCACCCGTCAGCGAAACCCTCAACCAAAGCCGACTCAACTGGGTTATCCCCATCTTTCCCACGGTCGAGATGGCCCTCGTCTCCCTCGAGTAATAACCTCCTGAAACAACGGCGGGCCCTGGTGCGCACCAAGGCCCGCTCTCCTTTTGCAAGCCCGGGGAAGTTTAAAGAAGGCCGGTTTCCAATTCGTCCTTCTCACCCACAAGCGTGAGTTTCCAGACTGAGGCGAAATCCTGTGCGGAGTTCCACAGATTCGCCGGCTTAAACCAGTCCAGCGAGATGGGCGTCTGCGCCAGCGGCTTCCAGGCAGGGGCAATGGCCGCCCGTGGCATAGGCTGAGCCGCCGATTCGGATTCGCCGCCCATCGTCCGCATGAGCATCATCGAATCCGGGCTGAAGGCCACGTCGTAGTTGTCCACCAACACCACAGCCGTCCCGCTCATCATGTAGCGCAGGCCCAATCGCCCATCCACATTTTGAAGCGCCGGCTCCGAATCGCTGATATCGATCGTCCATGTACCCGGCTCAGACCCTGATGCGGCCCACATCCTGGCGCGAAGCGACGTCGTTCCGTCCGCGTTGGAGGTTACCTGGAATCGCATCTTCTGGTCTGTCGTAGAGGTCAAGTTCACCGTGCTGTTGCCCAACAACGTGTAAACGCCCGCAACCGCCTTGTAGACGCGCAGCGAATACCCGCTCGTAGTGCCGCTGATGACCTGCGCGAAGTAATAGGTATCCAGCGACCCGTTGTTGTCCGGATCGATTGCGCGGCCAATCAAGCCAAAGCCGGCGCCTGTCGCGCTCACGCTGAACGTCGCGGTGGCGTTCATATCCCGGCTGAGTAAGTCATTCAGAAAGGCATGTCCGTATCCGTTGGCCTGCCCGGCGGTCTTGGTCAGCTTCCCCTTGTTGCCGTCGATGGTCGCGGTGACGCCGGTGGTGCCGATGGGTTGGATGGTCCAGCGCGCTGGCCATGCCGCGCCGCTGTTTCCGGTCCATGTTTCGGAGGTTCCGGTGATGGGGACCTTGGCTGAGTAGTCATCAAAGCGCCAATATCGCGCTGACGAAGTGGCGGTTTTACCGTAGATGCCGACCTGGCCTTTGATGTTCTGGAGGGCGGGATGGTTGTCAGTGCGGTCGATGCTCCAGGCGGCGGGTTCTGTTGTCCCGGTGGCCCAAAGCTTGACCTGCAGGCGCGTGGTGTCCCAACCTTCCTGCATGGTGTCCAGGCGAAGGTTGTAGTTAGTGCCCGGGATCCAAGTGCCCAGGTCGGCCAGCGCCGTGCCCGTGCCGTTGACGACGCGCACAAGGCGCAATTTGCTCCCCGAAGCATCCACGGCGAGTCCAACGACGTAATAGGTATCCGTCAAACTATCCGCGCGCCGCGCATACAGGCCGCCGAACATCCCTGATGTCGCCGTGGAGCCCTTCAAGGTGACAGTCTGCGAGGAATCCACCATGAACTGCTCAAAGCCCGCCCCGGGGGTGAGCACGGCAAAAGTGGGCCCACTGGCACTGTTGCGCCGGATTTCCCCCGCGTTGCTTTGGATGGTGACGCTTTGCCCGGTCCCTTCAATGGTCCATGCGGAAGCGGACCACGCGGCGCCGTTGGTCCCCGTGAAGCTATGCGTGACGGTTTTGCTGGCGGCCTCATCGGGGGCGAGCCACTGGGGAAGGTCGGTCTTACGGGCGTTCCATCCGGTTTGGAGAGTGCCCGCTTTGTCATAGCGGCGTAATTCGAAGTATTCGTTGTCGGGCGTCCGCACGGTGATCAGAGAATCGGCGTGAATCTCATTGCGCAGGTAAAAAGCAGTCGCATCGGATTCGAATTCAATGCCGTCGACGGTTAACCAGTCCGCCTTGGAACTGGAGAGAAGCGCCAGGCCTGCAAGCTTATACCCGCGGAAATTGCCGTCTTTGATGATGGTGGGAAGGCCGGCATCGCCGTTATGGGGTTTGACGATGAAGGCGTAGTCGGACTTTCCCGCAGCATCAATGTCGATATTGATGAACGACTGGACAAAATCGGCGCCGGAATTGGAGTGGAGTTCCACACCGGCGTTGGCGTTGCCGTAGAGAACCAAGTCTCTGTAGGAATAACTGTTGACATAGGCTCCGTGCTCGATGCCGTTGTCGCCGTTGTTGTACGCAGTGAAGCGTTCGATGATGTGGAGGCCGGTGTTGTTCTGCCAGGTGAAGATGCCGTCGCAGGCGTTGTTATGGGAAAGGTTGTCCTCAAACACCCAGACTCCGCTGCCTGTTTCAGGCCAGGTGAAGCCCGATGAATCGACCGCGCCACCCACACCCACCGCAACGCTGTTGGTCAGCACATTGCCTTCCCCATGACCCAGGAAGAAGCCGGCCATGGTGTATTTGCCCGACTCCACGGCATTCACCTTCGAGGCCACGGCTTTGTTCCACACAATATCGTGGGAAGAATCAGACACCGCCGTGTCCCACCAGTAAGCATCGTCGTAAGTGTTGTGACTGATGGTCCCGTTGAACGTGATGCCGTGGCTGCCGTGGGGGACATAGACATGGCTGCCGATCTCATGGGCGACAACATTTTCAATCACCGACCCACGCGTGGCGTCGCCGTTCATATGGAAGTGGAGACCGTAGCGGCCCAGAATGGCTTCGCCCCCCTGCTGCGGGCCAAGGTACGCCAACTCGACATTCTTCATCGTCTGCGCGTTTTCCAGATGCATGAGCATGATGTGCGCCCGGCCTGTCGTCGTTCCCTGGATCACCACATTTCGCGTCAGGTTGAGCACCTCGGCAGTCCATTTGCTGTTCACCTTCAGATGGTCGTAGGTAAGCGCCGCGTCGAGGGTGATGATGTTCCCGCTGATCGCGCTGATGGTGCGGCTGTCGTAATTGACCCCGGCGGTGGGGGCGATTTCCAGCCTGTCACCTACGCGCCAGCCGGTCGCGTCTTCGACGGTAATGGTGGTGGCCGCCGCATTGGCCGAGCCTGTCAGGCGCGTCCAGGGGTTCTTGGCCGTCCCGATCGTGTCGAGCATCCCGCTCTCGTGCACCCACAATCCCACATCCGTTTCCAGCACCGTCATGCCTCCCCCCACAAACAGCGCTTCGTTGACATCCTTGAATGTGAGCGTGTGCTTCACCGTCGCCGATGAGGGGCGCATTTCAAGCTCGCCATGCACCACCACATTCCCTTTGGTGCTCAGTTCCAGCGTGACGCCGGTCGCAAAACGCAGCAGCCCATGGATCTCCAACCGCCCGATGGTGTCGGTGTCTGTCTTGTCGTAAACCACCGTGTGCCCATGGTCGATCAGCACATGATCCCCCGCGGACGGCGCGGCCTGAATCCACCCAGGTTCGGCCGAACCCCAGGTCGCCGGGTTCGACCAGTCGCCGCTTCCAACGGTGTAAATCGCCGTGAGCATCGTGCGTGATTCCATTGCCTCAAACAGCGTGACGCAATTCGCCTTGGACCTGAGAAACAAAGGCCGGGTCGCCATGGCTGACATCTCCATAAAAGGGAGTGGGGAAGGAAAACACGATGTGAAAAAGGAGGTTGCAAACAGGAGGGCTCAGTCGTTCAACACGTTGGATACTAATTAAAGCAACCTAGGTTTAAAAACATCATAAAAGCGAGATCCGAACTGTTTTAACGACTAAAATCAGATCTCCGAGCTATTTAATTACTGAAAAAAGAAGACCTGGTGCGCAAACACGTGAAAACGCTTCCCGCCGCCTTTCACAAGGGCCAGGACGGCAAAGCCAAACGCCCCGCCTCATGTCTGAGGCGCTGCCCATGCCATTTTTTAAGCCGACAATCCGCCCATGCGCCCGCCAATGCGCCTGAGCCCGCACTCAACGCAGGTTGTATTTCACTATGCAAACCAGCGCACGCACGCCATCCTTCCACCCGATCTTCTTCCCTTCCTCATACGTGCGGCCCGAATAAGAAATCCCAACCTCAAAAATACGGCACTTAAGCTTCGCGACTTTCGCCGTCACCTCCGGCTCAAACCCAAACCGGTTCTCTTCAATCTTGATGCTCTGGATGATCTCCCGCCTGAACATCTTGTAGCACGTCTCCATGTCCGTCAGATTCAAATCCGTGAACATGTTCGACAGCAGCGTCAAAAACCGATTCCCCATCGAGTGCCAGAAATAAAGCACACGGTGCGATTCACCCCCTGCAAAACGCGACCCGAACACCACATCCGCCTTTCCATCCGCGATCGGCTTGATCAGCTTGTGGTACTCCTGCGGGTCATACTCCATGTCCGCATCCTGCACGATCACCAGGTCCCCCTTGGCATGCTGAATCCCCGTCCTCAGCGCCGCGCCCTTCCCCTGGTTCACCGCGTGGTGATGAACCTGAAACCCCTCCCGCCCCTCGTAAGCCTTTAGCTTTTCCGCGGTTCCATCTTTCGAACAATCGTTGACCAGAATGATTTCCTTGTCCACGTTCACAGCCATCACCTGCGCGATGATGTTGTCGACCGTCTTTTCTTCGTTATAAACCGGGATAACCACTGAAAGCTTCACGAGATGTCTCCTCTTCCCCACGGGGCTAATCCAACGATTATAACCCACCTCAAGCAATCCCACCCGGCACCATCCGCCGTGCAGACCCGAAGCGCCCTCGTAAGCCCCTTCGCCCCCCATCTGGTCCTACTCCCCATTCCACCTCCAACATCCATACCCTCTGACAAAACCCACTACCCAAGACCCACAACCCATCTTCCTGATATCCTGTCGCAACCATGTCCCAAGCCAAAAACGCCCCCCGTAAACTCATCGTCCTCGGTTCCACCGGCAGCATCGGTGTCAGCACCCTCGACGTCGTCCGCCACTTAAACGAAACCGGCCAGATCCCTATTCAGGTCACCGGCCTTGCCGCAGGCAAAAGCGTTGACACCGTCATCGCCCAGGCCAGGGAATTCAACGTCAAAAACATTGCCATGGCCGATCAGGCCAGCGCCGACAAAGTCAAAGATGCCCTCCCCGGCGTCCGCGTCTTTTCCGGCCCTCATGCCTCCCGCCTCCTGGTGGAGGAAACCGACGCCACCGACGTCTCCGCCGCCGTCGTCGGTTCCGCCGGGCTCCCCGCTGCCATCGCCGCCGTCAAAAAAGGCCTCCGCATCGGCTTGGCCAATAAGGAAACCCTTGTCGCCGCAGGCGAAATCGTCAACCCACTGGTCAAAAAGCATAAAGCCGTCCTCCTCCCGGTCGATTCTGAGCACTCCGCCATTTTCCAGTGCATGGAAGCCAACACCACTGGCGATATGTCCAACGTTAAAAAAATCGTCCTCACCGCCTCCGGCGGCCCTTTCCGCACCGCCACCAAGGAAACCATCGAAAACGCCACCGTCGCCCAGGCCCTCAAGCACCCCACCTGGACCATGGGCCAGAAAATCACCATCGACTCGGCCACCATGATGAACAAGGCCCTGGAAGTCATCGAAGCCCACTGGCTCTTTGACCTGCCCGCCGAGCAGATCGACGTCATCATCCATCCGCAGTCCATCGCCCACAGCTTCGTGGAGTTCATGGATAACTCCATCCTTGCTCAGATGGGGCCTCCGGACATGAAGACCCCCATTCTTTATGCGCTCACCTGGCCCCACCGCGCCAATAACTGCTCGGCCGCCATGGATTGGAAAACCCTCTCCAAACTCGAATTCTTCGCCCCGGACCACGACCGCTTCCCCGCCATCAACCTCGCTTATCGCGTCATCCGCGAAGGCGGCACCTCCGGCGCCATCTTCAATGCCGCCAATGAAATCGCCGTCGCCGCGTTTTTAGAACAACGCATCCGCTTCGGGCGTATAGTTAAGCTGGTGGAACAAGCGCTCGACGCCATCCCCAGCCAGAAAGCCGACTCCCTGGAAACCATCCTTGAAGCCGACGCCAAGGCGCGGGATTACGTCCGCCAAGCCCTTGTCCGTGAATCCCCGGCCGCTGCACGGAACTAATATCACATGGACTTTTTAGCCAATCTCCTCAACAACACCGGCGCCTTCCTCGCGGTCTTCGCCGGTTTCTGCTTTCTTATCTTCGTCCACGAGCTCGGCCATTATTGGGCCGCAAAGCTCTCGGGCGTCAAAGTCGAGCAATTCGCCATCGGCATGGGTACCGCAGCCTTCTCCTGGCGCAAAGGCATCGGCTTCCGCTGGGGCTCCTCTCAGAACGAATTCGATCAGCGCGTCAAGGAACACATCCTCAAGCAGCTTCAGGCCGCCGACAAGCACGACACCACCACCTTGGCCGAACTTAAACCCTCGTCTGCCTCCATCGATAAAGCCGCCACAGAGCTGGGCTTAGGCGAATGTGAGTACCGCGTCGCATGGCTCCCCTTAGGCGGCTACGTCAAGATGCTCGGCCAGGAAGACGGCAAGCCCGAAGCCGTCTCCGACGACCCCCGCTCCTACAACAAAGCCTCCGGCAAAGCCCGCGCCTTCATCCTCGTCGCCGGCGTCACCATGAACCTCATCACCGGCATCATGATGTTCATCGTCGCCTTCCTCGCCGGTGTCGCCTTCCCCCCCGCACGCATTGGTGAAGTCGCCAAAGGCTCCCCCGCCGCTCGCGCTGTCGCCATCGGCCACGAATCCGATCCCGCCTTCACAGGCTTCAAAGCCGGCGACAAAATCCTCTCCTTCAACGGCGAAGCCATCGGCGATTTCAATGACTTCGCCGTCCGTGTCGCCCTCGCCAAAGCCGGCTCCAGCGCCATCGTCTCCGTTCAGCGCGAAAAGCCCGACGGCGCCACTGAAACCATCGACTACCGCGTCACCCCTGAAAAAGGCCTCTCCGGCCTCCTCGCCGTCGGCATCGCCCCTCCGGCCTCCCTCAAGCTCGACAAAGACACCAACCTCTCTCCCGAACTCAAGGCCGCCGGCGTCAAGCCGGAGATGACCCTCTCCGCCGTCAACGGCAAACCCGTCACCCGCATCGACCAGGTCCGCGATCTCGTCGACAAGGCCGACGGCAAACCTGCCACCATCTCCTTTCAATCCGCCGACGCTGCCCAGGCCCCCATCCAGGTCACCCTCGAACCCATCCCCACCCTCCTCCCTCTCGATCCTGAAAAAGACACCGTTGCCAACTATCTCGGCCTCATCCCCCTCATCCGTGTCGACAATCTTGAAAAAGGCTCCCCCGCCCAAGCCGCAGGTCTTCAGCCCGGCGACCTGATCATCCAGGCCGGCTCCCACAGCTGGCCACGTTATGACGACTTCGTCGACACCATCAAGAACGCAAAAAACCAGCCCGTTGAAATCACCGTCGAACGCAATGGCCAATCCGTCAAAATCCCCCCGGTGACCCCGCGTGGTGGCCGCTTGGGCATCTTCATGGGCCAGGGCTTCCAGACCAACATCGTCGCCGGCCAAATCGGCTCAACCGCTTTCGGCACACTCAACGTCCCCTCCGGCTCCCGCATCGTCAGTGTCGCCGGCCAGAAGGTCGAAAACTTCGGACAACTCCAAAGTGCCCTCATCGCCGCCGTCCGCACCAGCGCCCCTGAGTCCGCTGCAACCGTCGCCGCAACCGAAGCCAAAAGCTCCACCCCCGCCGCCAGCGCACCTGCCGGCAAACCCCTCACCGTTCCCATCGAATACCAGAGCAACATCGTCAACACCCCCGTCGTCAAAGCCGACATCACCCTCACCCCTGAGATTCAGGAACGCCTCCTGGCCGCCGACTGGAACCTCCCCATCGACGCCAGCCTCTCCCCCCTCCTCATCCGCGTCAGCGCCGCTGACCCCATCGCCGCCACCGTCCTGGGCTTCAAAAAAACCCACATGTTCGTCCTCCAGACTTACGTCACCATCCAGCGCCTCTTTGAACGCTCCGTCCCCATCTCCGAAGCGCGCGGCCCAGTTGGCATCGTCTCCGCAGGCACACAGATCTATAAGCAAGGCTGGACCTACTACCTCTTCTTCATGGCCCTCATCAGCGTCAACCTTGTCGTCATGAACATGCTCCCCATCCCGATTCTTGACGGCGGCCAGCTCGTCTTCCTCGCCATCGAAAAAATCAAAGGCAGCCCTGTCAGCATTGAGATCCAGACCGTCGCCACCTACATCGGCCTGGGCCTCTTGGGCTGCCTCATGCTCACCACTCTCTACTTCGACATCGTCCGTCTTTTCAACTAAACAAAACCACTCACACCACCCCAACATCACCACCGCACCGGTCTCCCGGTGCGGTTTTTATTTCCGCACTTCTAATTTCTCACCTCTCCCTTCTCGCTTCCTGCTCCCTTGATCCAAATCGACAAAACATGACTCCCCCAGCCATGGCTCCAAACCCCGCCATACGCCAAACTATCTCACGTTCTCAAGGTTCCCACGCAAACAAAAAAGGCCACACCCATGCTCACCACCACTCAAGTCCAGGAATTCCGCGATAAAGGTTACCTCCTCGGCTCACGCGCCCTCTCCCCAGCCCAGGTCAAAACTCTTCAGAACGACCTCATGCAAGTCATCCAGAACAAAGGACGCACTGACGTTCGCCAGCCCGCCTTGAACCGCAACATGCACGGCGGAGACAACACCCCCGTCTACCAGATCGTCAACATCTGGCACGCCACTGACGCGTTCCGCGCACTCCTCTCAAACCCCACCATCGTTGAAGAAGTCGCTCAGATCACCGGCGCCAAGCAACTCCGCGTCTGGCACGACCAGATCCAATACAAGCCCGCCGGCGTTGGCGGCCCCACCATGTGGCACCAGGATTCCCCCCTCTGGCCCCCTGTCCAACCCATTGACGAACAAGTCACCGCCTGGATCGCCCTTGATGATGTCGATCAGGAAAATGGCTGCATGAGCATGGTTCCCGGCTCACATAAATGGGGCCCCGCCATGGACGCCTTCCGCGGCCTCACCGACTTCACCGCCCTCACCAAAGAGTACAACGGCCGCACAGTCACCCCAGAGCCCCGCCCCGTCGCCGCCGGCCAAGTCCATTACCACCACGGCCTCGCCTGGCACGGCTCACCCTCCAATAAATCCGGCCGCCCACGCCGCGCCATCGCCGTCCATTTCATGACCGAAAAAACAAACTATCGCGGCCCGGAAGCAAAACACCCCATCGACTGCTACATCACCGCCAAACCCGGTGAGCAAATCAACGGCATCCACTTCCCCCTCGTCTGGGACAACGGCAAACCCGTGCCCGCCGAAGAACTACCCACCGCTGAAGCCCTCGACGGCGCTGCGAAAATGTACTGATCAACTCGAGTGACACATTGCAGGCGTCCTGCGATGTGCCTTAACTGCGCCAACATAAAAACACGATCAACCGCACCGGCTACCACCACTAGCCGGTGCGGTTTTCATTTTCCCCCCTTCACATCCAACATCAAACCTTCATGCATCTGCCATCTCCCTCCCTCATGGAACCTCCCCTCTCCTAAGAAGTCCAATACAATTGTTCATTTAAAGCCTCTCCCTACGAGCAACTACCCAATGGCCCAGCGTCTGGCATGGATCGTCCTCGCATCATGGCTCGTGCTGGCTTGGATAGACGCCCAGCTCCCGGATCCCCCTGCCCCGAAACCCACCACCATCCCCCAAGCCTCCGCCCCAAGGCCCAAGCCCCAGCTCGCCAAAAAACCTGAACCTGCACCTGTGCCCACCACCCAGCCGGCTTCCCAACCCGCGGCTGCTTCCAAAACATCCTCCCCTGCC
>CAZGOM010000043.1:0-35016 GCA_964527265.1 uncultured Phycisphaeraceae bacterium
TGTTCAGCTCAAGCTGCTTACCCTTGAACACAAACGGCTTGGTCACCATCTCCCCTCCCTCAAACGGCGCCTGCACCGACGCAAAACCATCGATGCGCAGCGTACCCCGCCCCAGGTACGAATCCGCCTGCGAATAATGCTGCGAGTAATACACCGACATCTCTGTCGGGCTCGTCTGCAGCAAACCCCACGCCGGCATCACATTGCGTGAACACCAGTTCTGCGCGTCGCCGCCGGGCCGGATAAACGCTTCCATAAACGTCCGGTCATACCGGTTCCCCCCGCGCGATGTCATCAGCACACCTTCGGAAATAAAGCATTGCGTCTCCGGCTTTTCAAACGGCGCCCGCTGGTCCGCCGTCAGCGGCGCTTTGCGCCCCAGCAGAAAACGGTTCGCCTGCGATACATAAATGTGCGGTGCGCGGTAATACGGCAGCGTCGCATTCGTATAAAGCTCTTCCGTCCGCCGGTCTCCGAAATCCATCAGCACAGGCTCGCTCCAGTTCAAAAAATCCTGCGAGGTCGCCCGTCCGATCGACCGCTTGCCCAGGAATGTCGACCAATCCGGCGTCGTCTTGCTCCACACCCGGAAGTAGCTCACATAGCACCCCTCCGTCTCGCTCCAGAACGCCAGGTTCAGCGAGTCGAACCCGCCCTTGGTCATCACCGGCGCTTCCTGCAACTTCCTCCAGTGAATCCCATCCGCCGATCCATACGCCCCCAGCACCGTCGTTCCCTTCCCGGCCACCTTCAGCTTGTCCGACCCGATCACTCCGATCGCCTTGTACTTCTCCTCCGCCGGCACCCCCGGCTTCGTATCAATGAACGGCGCAAATGCATGCGTCGGCCCGCTGGTCATCAGGATGTTGTTCTCCTTGGACCCCTCAAACTCGCACAGCCCAAGCTTCGGCTTCTCCCAGTTCACCCCATCCTTGCTCTCCGCGTAGCAAATCCCCGCAAACACGTCGTAATCCGCCGGCGTCCCGCGGTAATAGCACCGGTAAACGTCCCCATCCTGAAACACCGTCACAAACGCCGAATACCGCCCCTCCCACGGCAAATCAAACTTCAACGTCGACCCGCGATCCACTGGCCGATGCATCACCAGCCGCGTCCCCTCCATCCGGTCAATCAAATACCGATCCACAAACAACTCCCGCCGGTCCCCGATATCAATCACGCCATCATTCCGCTTCACTTCGCTCATCGTCAAATCCTTCATAAAAATCGGCATACCCAATGTGACCTCGATATTCCCGCCCAAACCGCCCGCTTCGTCAATGCCCCTGACCATTCACGCCTCATTTATCACAAAATCGCACACGCCATTCCCATGATTCGCTCATTAATCCCCCTCGATCCTCCTCTCGCGTTTGCTCATCCTCCACCGCATCGGCGCACTCATACTCAAAAACGTCCCACTCAAAAATCCGATCTTGTTCATCTTGCCTCAAATCTTGTTCATCTTGTTTAACTCCGCTCTTGGATCTTTAAAGATCGCCACCTATTGAAATCATCCTTGAAAATCTCTTGTATAACTTTCACGCGACAATAAAATCGATCCCATGAAATCCACATCTCGTCCGCCCGCTTTCACACTCATTGAGCTTCTCATCGTCATCTCCATCATCGGCGTCCTCATCGCTCTGCTCCTCCCCTCCCTCAGCAAAGCGCGCCAGCAAGCCCGCCGCATCGCCTGCCAGGCCAACATCCGCGCCAACGGCATCGCCTTCACCGCCTACGCACACGATTTCAAAGACTGGCTCCCCTATCCCAACATCGAAAGCTGGATGGGCCCTCCCATCGTCATGGACGGCGGTCGCCTCTTCAACCACGGCCTCCTCTATCCCTATCTCAACTTCGATGCACGCTCCTTCTTCTGCCCCGACATGGTCTCCGCAGACCCCGAATACTGGACCTTCTTCACCGATCCCAAGTACGGCGCCCGTAACTTCCAGAACAACTGGGACACCACACGCGACCGCACCTACACCAGCTACGGCATGCCCACCCGCTGGCAGGACGTCAATGTCCCACCCGACTCCTACGACATGATGAACTCCCAGCACGACGGCGCACGCTGGATCGCCCTTAAATTCTCCGCCAACTCCGCCTTCTCCAGCCCCTCCCACAAAAATTATCCCATCTTCGGCTGCCTCCAGGAATGGTACTACGGCGGGCCCAATTCCTACGGCGCACACGAAGGCAAAATGTCCAACCTCCTCTACACCGACGGCGGCGTCAAACAATTCGAGTACGCCTTCCGCGATAACTCTTCCCAGCTCTTCCGCGATCCCGCCTGCTGGGCACTCTTCACCAACCTCCATTAAGCCCCAACCTGCCAGCCCGCCCCATCTCCCGCAAAGCCCATCCCAAACCCTCTCCCCGCAATCCTGTCATCATTTCAAAACACCCCACTCATCGCCTCCATTTCTTGATATCTTCTCCTCTGCTTCACTTTTAAACATTTTTCTGTAAAGTTTTCCCTTCCATTCCGAACGCTCACACATCAAAATAGACCCCGGCCCACTTTCATCTCGCAATCCACCGTCCCTTCACAAGCAACCCGGAACTGCAATGACCAGCAAGACACATCTACAAACTGCCGACGCCCGCCGCCCTTATGCCTTCACCCTCATTGAGCTCCTCGTCGTCATCTCCATCGTCGGCCTCCTCGTTGCCCTCCTTCTCCCCTCTCTCGCCAAGGCGCGTGAGCAAGCCCGCCGCGTCCAGTGCCAGGCCAATCTTCGCGGCAATAGCGTTGCCTTCGCCGCTTACGCCCAGGACTTCAAAGACTGGCTCCCCTTCCCCAACATCCAAAGCTGGCTGGGCATGCCGATCGCCCTGGATGGCGGAATCGTCTACAACCAGGGCCTCCTCTACCCCTACCTCAACTATGACGCCCGCAGCCTCTTTTGCCCCGACGTCATCGAGAACGTCACTGGCGAATGGACACAATTCACCAACCCCAAGTTCGGCGCAACCCTCTTCACCGCAAACTACAACTCCACCCGCCCAAGAACCTTCACCAGCTACGGCATGCCCCAGCGCTGGCAAAATCTCAATGACCCGCCCACCTCCCTCAATTCCCCTCCCTGGGGCATCTACGACATTTACAAATCCCAAAACGATAGCCAGAGAGCCATCTCCCTTTTGCTCACCCCAAACCTCCGGTACGCCAGCCCCCTCCAGCGCAACTTCCCCATCATGGGCTGCCTCCAGGAATGGGGCTACGGCGGGACAAGCTCCTACGGCGCACACGACGGCAAAATGTCCAACCTCGTCTTTGCCGACGGCACGGTGAAAACCTTGGAATACGATTTCCGCACAAACGGGGTGCAACTCTTCAACAACGCAACATGCTGGACCCTCATTTCCAACCTGTACTGATAATCCGCTCTTTGCCCCCTCTCCCGCCGAGAGGGTTGGGGTAACGGCCACCTTGGATGCTCAAAATGAACCGATCAAACACTCGCCTTAAAACACCCCATATCAACCACCTCTCCGCCTTCACCCTCATTGAACTCCTCGTCGTCATCTCCATCGTCGCAGTGCTGCTTTCACTCCTCCTCCCTACGCTTTCCAAAGCGCGAGAGCAGGCTAAACGCGTCCTGTGCCAGAACAACCTCCGCAACAACGGCGTCGCCTTCAGTGCCTATGCCGTCGACTTCAGGGATTGGCTCCCCTTCCCCACCGTTCAGGCATGGTCCGGCCCGCCCGTCGCCATGGATGCCGGGCTCGTCTATAACCAAGGCCTCCTCTACCCTTACCTGAACTACGACGCCCGCACCCTTTTTTGCCCTGACATGATCTCCGAAGTCTCTACTGAATGGCGCTATTTCACCAATCCTAAATACGGTGTGGAACTCTTCAACACAAACTGGAATGCCTCCCGTGACAGAACTTACACCAGTTATGGCATGCCCATGCGCTGGGATAACCCCGCCGCCCCACCTCGCATCCCCGACAACGCCCCCTGGGATGTCTACGACATCTATAAGTCCCAGCATGACAGCAACAAATTCATTTCCCTCCTTCTTACCCCCAACATGAAATTCGCCAGTCCGCTTAAGCGCGATTTTCCTATTATGGGCTGCCTCCAGGAATGGGGCTACGGCGGTTCTTACGCCTACGGCGCGCACGAAGGCAAACTATCCCACCTCCTCTATGCCGATGGGCGAATCGCCCCTATCGAATTTGACTTCCGCACCACTGGATCACGCATCTTCGGCAGCACCGCACCCTGGCAAATCATCACCCAAGCCCCCTGATCCGGCGAAACTTCTTCTTCTAAAACCTTTCCGCGTCAGTCCAAGCCGCAAGACACAGGGTGCAAATTGCTGTTCCCTCTGCCTTATCACTTGTATCTTATCCCTTATACCTTGTACCTTTCCGTCACCTCTCGCCTACAATGCTCCTCCAAAGTTTGGAGCTCACCCTTTGTCTGCTTCTCCCAACAAAACTCCCATCCCCGCGCTCGCCGTCAAACAGCTTTCCGGCAAACTCGCCGGCCTCTCCCTTCCACGCCAGGTCTTCGTCCTCGCACTCTGGCCCTACCTTGAAAGCGTCCTTAACTTCCTCGTCGGCTTCACCGACATGTGGGTCGCGGGACACCTCCCCGACAGCGCCAAGGAAGCCACCGCCGCCATCACCGCCGGCGTCTACATCAACTGGATGCAGGCCATGGTCATCGGCTCCGTCTGCACGGGCGCCGCAGCCATCATCTCCCGCAGCATCGGCGCACGTCACAAACGCGACGCAAACGCCACCCTCGGCCAGGCCATGACCCTCGGCTTCTCCCTCGGCATGACCTTCGCCGTCGTCATCTTCACCCTCGCCCCCTGGATCGCCTCCGTCCTGGGAATGAAAGGCGCGGAATACGTCTACTGCGTCGACTACCTCCGCATCATGTGCATCACCGGTCCCTCCATGGGCGTCATGTTCACCGCAAATGCCGGCATGCGCAGCGCCGGCGACACCCGCACCCCGTTCCTCGTCATGCTCGCCGTCAATGTCTTCAACATCATCGCCACCACTCTCCTGGCCTTCGGCCCCGCCCCCATCGGCGGCCACGGCATACAAGGCATTGCACTCGGCACCGCCATGAGCTGGTTCCTCGGCGCTGTCCTCGCCACCCTCAGCCTCATCCACAACACCAAAACCATCCGCCTTTACCTCCACCGCCTAAAACCCCGAATCCGCCAGACCAAACGCATCCTCGCCATCGGCCTCCCCAGCCTCGCCGAGTCCACCGGCATGTGGTTCGGCAATTTCCTCGTCTTCGTCATCGTCGGAAAGCTCGCCGATGAAGCCGCCAAAGGCGCGCACGGCATCGCCATACGCCTCGAAGCCATCAGCTACATGCCCGGCATGGCCCTGGGCATCGCCTCCGCCACCCTCGCTGGCCAATACCTCGGCCTCGGCGATCCCCTCCGCGCACGCCAGGCCGTACTCCTCTGCTGGTACGCCGCCGCCTCACTCATGACCTTCACCGGCATCGTCTTCATGTGCGTTCCCCACCTCATGGCACGCCTCGTCACCAACGACCCCGCACTCATCAACGAAGCCGCCTCCGTCCTCCGCATGGCCGGCGCCATCCAGTTCTTCTTCTCCTGCTACATCGTCTTCGTCCAGTCCCTCCGCGGCGCAGGCGACACCCGCGCCACCATGATCATCTCCAACGCCTTCACCTTCGGCCTCCGCCTACCCGGCGCATACATCGCCGGCGTACACCTCGGCTACGGCTTAAAAGGCATCTGGGCCGTCCTCTGCATCGAACTCACACTCCGCGGCCTTGTCATGGCACACCGCTTCCGCTCCAACAAATGGATGACTGCCCGCGTCTGACCACCCACCCCTGCCAGGGCATTCGCTTGTAAGAGCTTATCAATGCCCACGCAGTCCGGGATGTCGGCGTATCGCGTTGTCGAAGGGCATTAAAGGTCAATGCCTTTTTGACACTCAAACGGGAGTGGTTTAACTCCTGGACACGCGACAACCCGCCCACCCGGCCACCCGCGTGCGTGGGCTTGCATTGCATCCGATTGCCCTGCTACCCCTGCACTCCCGGCAGCCTGAGCACCGCCTGACCGTAAAACTCCACCGAGTTGTCATGAAAAATGGCCTGCGCCAGGTTCCGCCCCGTCTCTTCGCTGATCGTTCCCGCTTCCACCTTCTCCCACAGCACCGTCGAAAGCTCGCTCCTCAGTAGCGCTGTCGTTCCCACAAACGCCTCCGCCGTCGCGCAGTCCGTACCGATCAGCAGTTTATTGCTCGGCACAATATCAATCGCCTCCGACATGATCCGCCGACCCAGGCTCGATCCCAGCATCGGAGTCCAGCAGAAATTGAAATACGCATGCCGGTACGTCCGCGCCATCACCATCGCCCCTCCCTCATTGGGCCATCCCGAATGGCACATGTCCAGCTTCAACCCCTGCAAGCGATGGCTCTTCACCAGGTTCATCATTGATTCCGGGTCGGTATTGCGCGTCGGGTAGCTGTAACCCGTATGCACCTGTAAACCCAGGCCCCGGTCACGCGCCAATTCCAAGAGGTGCCAGCACAGGTTGTCCTGCAATGCTCTGAATTCATCCGGATGCAGGTTCCGCGCCGGTGCCCCTTTGGCCTTCACCCAGATGTCCTCCGCCCGCCGATCGCTCACTTCCTCAAAAAACAATGACCGGTGATATCCGATCAGCAGTTTCACCGTCCACCCGCCCCGCGCCTTAAATAAATCCAGCGTCCTGCTAAGCACATCAATGTAATCCTCATACTTCCCCATTGCCGCATTCAACAATTCCAGCGTCCGCACCCGCCCCGGTGCCCCCGATGCAAACCCCGAAAACAAATACCCGTCCAAAATCAGGCTCGGCAGCAAAAACGCCTGCTGCGCCCGTCGCTCGTCGTATGACAGCGCCTCGTAGTGGTCCGTCACATACGGCAGCGTCACCATCTGGTTCTGCAGCGTCGTGTTGCTCCGCACCAGGGCCGCGCGCAGCCATGCCCGCTGCCCAAGCTCCGCATATTTCGCCCGCACCTTGGCATCCAGCGCCTCATAGTTCCCCGCATTGATCTCCATCCCCTCAAACCCGTGCAGCGTCCGCAATCCCTCGCGCATCACCCGCCAGGTCGTCAGCGCCCGGTACTTATCCAAGATCGGGGCAATCTGCGCATAGGTCCGCTCCACCGGCTTATCCATCGTCCCCGCAATCCCATCCAGCACCTTGATATCGTCCGACGCGGACCCCGCCAGATACGTCAGGTAATCAAAGAAAATAATCTGCGCCAGTGTCAGCGGCGCTTTGTCGTCCACCGGGGTCCCGGTGTCCATCCCCGCCGCATGGCTGTGCGTATCAATGAACGGCACAGCCTCCACAAACTTGAAAAACGCTTCTCTCGACGTCGCCATGCAACATTCCCCAGCCCCCCGGGGTTAAGTGATTGCAACCCATTGTAAGCCGGAAGCCTCCCCTTTCCCTGCCCCTCCCGGCAATCCCCCGACCCCGCCCCCAGAATCCCCTCACCCCAACTCCCATCCATCAACTGATTCCGCTCCCGCCCGCATCCCGCTCTAATCATCCACATGATTCAAGCCACCAAAAACACATTCAAATCCATCTCCGCCCCTCGTCACCATCTCCAGGCCTGCATCGACGCATGCGTCGCCTGCGCCCAGCAATGCGAAGCCTGTTCCAACGCCTGCTTGAACGAAAAAGACGTCCACCACCTCACAGACTGCATCCGCCTCAGCAACGACTGCGCCCAGGCCTGCTGGGCGGCCGCATCCTACATGTCCCGAGACTCCGCCTTCATCGACGGTGCCTGTGAAATCGCCTTGAAATCATGCGAACTCTGCGCCAGAGAATCCGACAAACACAACCACTTCCACTGCCAGGCCGTCGCTGCCGCCTGCATCAAATGCGCCATCGAATGCCGCCGCATCGTCGGCGGTTGAAAAAACGGGTGGCTGGGGCTGGTTTCTGAATCTGCCCCGGTCTTCGTCTTAGCTCTTCACCCTGGAAGAATCGCAGCCATTACAAGCCGACGGTTGAGCGTGTACCCACTGGGCGTTTGTGCCATGCTCTCGTCTTCGTGAACCGCCGCCTTGGTTCCAAGAGCTGACTCATCTGAAACGCGCACTACACCCACTGGCGCAGACGCCGGTGTCACGTCACCTCAAAACCTTCATCCCCCTGCTCACCTGTTCGTATCCCGCTATCCCTGCCTCCCCTTAATCCCCTTCTTCTCCAACCGCCTCATTCATCTCAACTCCCTCGCCCCCTCCCTCGCTCCCCTTCCCGCTCACATGAATCGCCACGATCACCAGCTTCCCATCCTCTCCCCGCGTCACCCACACCGCTCCCGCCCCGAACATCACCCCCTCCGCATTCACCAGTAACCGCTTCCCATTCGCCGCATCCCGCACCGCCTTCACAACCCCGGCATCCATCAGCCCAGGTCCCGCCTCCACAAACTCCTCCTCATTCTCGATCACCCCCGCATGCTCCCCTCCCACCCGCACCGGCATCGGGTATCTCACCTGCCGCGCAACAGCCCCATAGTTCCCCGCATCCAGCGCATCCTCCAACCCGCCCGCAAATGTCACAATCTCACCCTTGGGATACCCCCACCCCTCAAACACCCGATCATCCCCATGCCCCCCGCACCCGGTAAGCACAAGCAAAAGCCCAACCATAAACACCACCACTCGCACCCCGCGCATCGCTCGTCTCATTTAACGCTCCTTAATCACGCATCCACATCCCTCAACCACCTCCCGAAACATCATCGCATCATCCATCCGCCAGAAACCCAAAGGCACACCTAAAGCACATCGCCACTCAATCTCTGTAAACGACTTTTCATAAATCTTGTAAATCCGCTTCTAGATCGAACTTTCCCAGACAACCGGCTCACCTCTCCCCCGGCCAACCCTCCGACCAGAACCCGCTCGCCGGCAACCCCTCCCAGTTATACAGCTTCGGCCCCTTGGGGTTCATCGAATACGCATACCGCACCCCAATTGGCTCCTTCACATCCTTGCTCCACACCACCACTTTGTCCCCTTCGATCCAACCCTCCGCCCAGTGCCACTTCCCATCTTTTCCGCGCAATGAAAACACCCGGAACTTCCTCTGTATGCTTGGCAGTAAGCCAACGCGTTCAACCACCTCCTCCTGCCCCTCTTTATCCGCCCATATCAACCCATCCCCCACATCCGTAAACGATACGATCGCCTTCTCCCCCTCAAATTTCACTCCGCTAAACCGCGGTCCCGTATACGCCACCTTCTTCCCATAATCCTTCCCCAGCGCCCACAAACCCAGCCGAATCCCCACATCCCGCTTGTTCCTCGGGTGTCCGCTCGCATCCTCTCCCAGATCCAGCGCCACCACCATTCCCGTGTTGGGCATATCCATCACACGCCTCTGCGCCTCCCGCACCGGCACATACCGGAACCACTCCTCCCCGTCCGGCAATTCCACCGGCCTCCCCTCATTGGCCAGCTGCACATAGTAAAACGGAAAATCACCCTGACCCCATACTTCCCGCCAACCCGAAATCATTGCACGCATCTTCGCTTCGTAGCTCGCCCCCTCCCCAGGGTTCGCCTCACCCTGGTACCACACCGCCCCCCTCACCGCGAACGGCACCACCGCGCTCACCGTCCCGTTAAACAACACCGTTGGCCCGTTATAAAACACCGGCGCGGCAGGCAGCATCGGCTGCGGCGGCACGGCCTTTCCCTCCGCCAGCGCGGCCTTCGCCACCGGCACCCACGCCTTCACCTTCTCCAATCCCTCCGCAATCGCCTTCTTACCGATCTCGCTCGTCGGGTCCCAGCTCATCACTTCCCGGTAAATCGCCTGCATCCCCGGATCCTTCGAACCCTTAAACCCCTCGATCGGCGTCCACCCTTCAATCCCCGTCGCCCCGATATCAAACTCGATCAGCCCCACCGGAATCTTCAATTCCTCCTGCACCTTCTTCCCAAAGAAATACGCCGTCGCAGCAAACCCCGCCGCGCTCTCCGGTGTGCACACCTTCCACCCCGTCCGCCGAATCTCCTTCATCGGTGTCGGGCTCGGCCCGGCCCCCACCGCCATCAACCTCAATAGCGGATAGTTCGCCGCGGCTATCTCCTCCTTCGCGTGAAACACCTCGCTTAGCGTCAGCCCCATGTTCGACTGCCCACCGCACAGCCACACCTCCCCCACCAGCACATCCTTGAGTGTCACCCCCGACGCCACGCCCGCCCCATCCACCCCCTTCACCACCAGTTCTCGCCCGTCCGCACTCGCCTCCATCGCATCCAAACGCACCATCCATTTCCCGTCCGCTCCCGCCACCGCGCTCTTCTCCTGCCCGCCAAACCCCACCGTCACCTTCTCACCCGGCTCGGCCCACCCCCACACCGGCACGCTCATCTGCCTCTGCACCACCATCCCATCCGAAAACAACTTCGCCACCGTCGTCTTCGCAAAAACAACCCCCGGCATCCCCAATAGCACCCCTGCGACCACAAGACCGGCAATCTTCACCCCAGCCACATCCATCACTCGCTTCATCGACATACATGGCTCCTTAGTTCATCGCCCAACTCACTCTCCGCCACCTTGATCCATACCCGGCGCAAGGTTGTTAAACCGCGTCGTCCCGCCGTCAAACTGCAGCTTCACAATATCCGTCGGCCCGTTACGCTGCTTGGCGATGATCACTTCTGCGATGTTGTTGTCGGTATGCTCCGGGTCCCCACGGTGATAATAATCCTCGCGGTGCAGCATCAGCACCACGTCCGCATCCTGTTCAATCGAACCCGATTCACGCAGATCGCTCATGCGCGGCCTGTGCCCGTCACGCGACTCCGGACCACGGTTCAACTGACTCAAACAAATCACCGGCACCGAAAGTTCACGCGCCAAAGCCTTGATGCCACGCGAAATCGCCGAAACTTCCTGCTCGCGCGAATCGCTCTTGGGGCCGCTCATCAGCTGCAAATAGTCCACCACGATGCAGCGGATGTGATACCGCGCCGCAAGCCGCCGCGACTTGGCCCGCAGCGCCAGCAGGTTCAGCCCCGGCGTATCGTCGATAAACATCGGCGCATCCGAAAGCTCCCCGCACGCCCGCTGCAGATCCACCCAGTCGTCATCCCGCAGCATGTTCGTCCTCAGCCGGTGCGAATCCACACGGCTTCGCGAGCACAAAATACGTTGCGCCAACTGCTGCTTGCTCATTTCCAGAGAGAACACCGCAATCGGCTGTTTCAATTCACAAGCAATGTGCTCGGCAATGTTCACCGCAAATGCCGTGTTGTGCGTCACGATGAAATCATCCGTCACATACAAATGGCTCGGATGCGACACCGCAATGCACTGCGTTTGCGTCACGCGCGTCGCCTCAATCGAGCTGACATTCAACCGCCTCATCCGCCTGCGTCCTCGGGAAAGCCGTTCGCTCTTGTGGTTCAAAAGCGTCAGCAGTTCCGGGTCGCGCGGTTGGAGATTGCACACATATGCCGGTGCCCCCGCCAGCTTCCGCCCCTTATACGTATACGTCGTCTCCTTCTGCGTCCACGACCCCGTCCCCCCCAGCGAACGCACCAGTTCAACCACATCATCCGCCAGCCGCCGGCTTGACGTCGCCAACCTCAAGCTCCCCCACTTCTCCACCCAGCCATCCGTGTCGATCAGCCCCTCCAGCAGTCGCACGCGGCTTGCCTTGCTCGCCACCTTATATGCCTCTGGAATGAACTTGCTGAATGAATCCCGCCCCCACAAGCCCAGCGCCTCCAACGCCGTCTTGATCGGGTTGAGCTCCACCCCCTGCACACCCTTGCGGTTCGCCCCTCCCCGCTGTTTGATCCGATAGTCATACCCCCCGGCATAAGTCAGCTCAAAACCCTCTCCGGCCGTTTGCGCAACCTTCTTTTTCAACGCCTCATCCGCCGTCGAAAAACGCACGGAAGTCCCCCCCATCGAGCCGTCCCCCAACAGGCACCCCAAAAGCCACGGATCCACCGCCAAACCCTCATCACTCCCAAACTCTCCGCTAAATACATCCACCCACAAACGATTGCGATACCGCTTGCTCTCCAGCATGCTCATCAACTTCTCAGTCGTCACCACCCGGGCTGTATCCCACATCCGGTAATGCACCGACCACAAATGCTCCGCGCAGCACTCCGTCGACCGCCCATCCGCAAACGTAATCCGATACACCTGCCGCTCACCCTGCGGATAAATCCCCACCACTTCCGACGCCGCGCCATCCACTGACGCCAACGCATCCCCCACCTTTAATTCCCCCATCGCTTTCCAACCTGCACGCGTCAGCACGCGAGCCGTCAGCGGCTGTGCCTTCCCCATGGAAGGACGTGCCGCCACGATAATCATCTCGCCATTTTGAAGCCCCGACGTCAATTCATCCAGCCGCATGAACCCCGTCGCCAGCCCGGAAATCACTTTCCCGTCGTGGTTCTCCAGCTTCTGGTACGTCTCCTGCAGCAGCGTATTCAGGTCCGTCGCTTCCCCCGTCGTCTTCGCTTCGGCCAGCGAGAAAATCGCCTGCTCCGCCGTGTCCAGCTGCTCTTCCACAGGGTCGGCTGTCGTGTACGCCGTGTGCAGCGTCCGCCCCGCCACATCGATCAGCGACCGCAGCATCGCCTTCTCGCGCACCGTCTTTGCGTAGTACGGCGCGCTCGTCGCCGAAGGCACAGACTCCGCCAGCATCACCAGGTAGTCAACCCCCCCCAGGCTCTCAAGCTGCTGCACATCTTCCAGCCGCTGGGTCAGTTGCACCACATCGACGGGAATGTTGTGGTCATACAGATACACCAGCGCCTCATAGATCGCCGTGTGCCCCGGCTTGGAGAAGTCCTCCGGCCCCTTGATGATTTCCACCACATCCGCAATCACCCGCTGATCCAGGATCATCGACCCAAGCAGCGCACACTCCGCCTCCAGCGCCGCCGGCGGCAGTTTCTCAAACAGCTTCCCCAACTCAATCTTCGGAGTCTCTCTCCGGGAAAATTCTCGTGCCATCGCTCAGCTACTCCCTAACTATCTATCCCGGTGACCGGGGGGGCATTCTACGCATTCCATTCGCCTATCCACAGCCTTTTGAACCGCTCCTGAATACCGTGCTCGTAAACTGTCCATTAGGCCATTCCCATAAGTCTCTTCTAATACAGCCGTTATGCTTCTAACAATAAAATACACACGTCCTTCTTTGTAAATCCCGCCCCAAAATCTGGTAAATCTTTGTAAAAGTCCGCTCCTTTCCATTTAAGGCTCCTCCATGCCACACATCAAAACCATCGACTCCGGCATCGTCTACAAAAACCCCAAGCCCCACTTAAACAGCCGCCAGGCCTTCTTCCCCTCCGTCGTTGAGCTCGACTCCGGCGAGCTCGTCGCAGCCTTCGACATCGGCGAGGCCTTCGAAGCCGTCAACTGCCGCTCCTACACCGCCCACTCCACCGACCACGGCAAAACCTGGACCGAACCCGAAATCATCTTCCACCCCGAAGAAGACGATTTCAAATTCTCCACCACCTGCCGCATCGCCCGCGTCTCAAGCGGCCGTCTCGCCGGCGTCGTCGGCCTCTTTGAACGCCAGCGCGAAGATCTCGGCCTTTTAAACCCTGAAACCGAAGGCTTCTGCCGCACCGATCTCGCCCTCATCCGCTCCTTTGACTCCGGCTACACCTGGGGCAAGCTTCGCTTTGTGAACCCGCCCAACGACTGGAACGCCTGGGAAGTCTGCTCCCACCCCCTCGATCTGGGCCAGGGCCGCTGGATCATCCCCGGCTCACTCTGGACCAACTGGATCGGCGAAAAACCCAAAGGCGGCATGCGCGCCACCGCTCTCATCTCCGACGACAACGGCGAAAGCTTCACCAAGCTCGTCACCGTCATGGACAACACCTCAACCCACACAACTTCCTGGGAGCAAAAACAGGTCCAACTCACCGACGGCCGCCTCCTGGCCCTCTGCTGGCGCTACGACACCAAGGCCAACAAATCCCTCAAATCAGCCTTCACCCTCTCCGCCAACCGCGGCGACTCCTACGGCCCCCCCATCCAAGCCCCAATTCACGGCGAAACCGCCACCCCCGTCGCCCTCCCGAACAATCACATCCTCGTCGTCTACCGCCGCGTCGACCAAAAAGGCCTCTGGGCCCATCTGGCCAAAATCGACGGCGACACCTGGCTCCCACTCGCAGACCATCCCCTCTGGGGTGCCGATGTCGCCGCCTACGGCACAGCCGAAGGCACCAAATTCACCACCATGTCCACCCTGCGCTTTGGCTACCCCACCGTCATCCAGCGCAAATCCGGCGAAGTCTTCGCCATCTTCTGGTGCATGGAAGACGCCCAGCTCATCATCCGGTACGTAAGGATTGACGTTACCCTCTGAAAATGGGTGGCACACCGCAACTGCCCCAGAATCCGCTACGCTTTCAAGCACACCACTGCCAGTCCCCTCTTCTGACCCGACCCTGAACCCCAGACCCGCTTCACACCCTCTTCAGAATCCCCGTCGTCGACCTTCCCTCCTCAAACTTGATCAATTCCACCCGCCCGCCCCAGCTCTCCACTTCCTTCCAACCCACCACCGACTCCTTGGTCGTGTAGTCCTGCCCCTTGCACAGCACATCCGGCTTAATCGCATTGATCAGCTCAATCGGCGTCGGTTCCCCGAACACCACCACCCCGTCAATGCTCCCCTGCGACGCCAATATCCGCGCGCGGTCATGCTCCGTCTGAATCGGCCGCCCCGGGCCTTTAAGCCCGCGCACAGATTCATCCGAATTGATGCCCACAATCAGCGCATCCCCCAATTTCCGCGCCTTTTCCAGATAGCTCACATGCCCGTAATGCAGGATGTCAAAGCACCCGTTGGTGAAGACGACGCGTTTGCCTTGCGCATGCAACTGCTGAGAAAGCCGCGCCGCGCCCGCCAGGTTCATCACTTTGGATTCAATCCCCGCCGCCGTCTTGTGCCCCAGCGCCTCAAGGATCTCTTGCGAGCTCACCGCCGCCGTACCGAATTTCTCCACCTTCACCCCAGCAGCCACATTCGCCACCCACGCGGCCCGCGCCGGTTCCGCGCCGCTCGCCAGCGCCAGCGCCGTCGTCGCCGCCACCACGTCTCCCGCGCCCGTCACGTCCGACACCTGCCTCGGGCGGGACTTCAAATGCAGCACTTCTCCGCCGCCATCGCGCGATGCCAGCGTCATCCCCCGCTCCCCGCGCGTGATCAGCACATGCGCGCATCCCAGCACTTGCAGAATATGCCGCCCGGATGCCTCCGCCGTCGCATCATCCTTGATCGTCTCATTCAAAAACGCAATCACATCCTTCACGTTCGGCTTAAACACCGTCACGCCCTTGTACCGATCCCAACGCGTCCCCTTGGGGTCCACGATCGTCGGCCTCTCCCCCGCATTCTCAATCACAAAACGGCACACCCGCTCCGTCAGCACCCCCTTCAAATAATCCGACAATATCACCGCTTCAGACCACGCCAGCGCCTCTTCCAGCTTCGCAATAAACGCGTCTTCAGTCTTCTTGTCCAACGGCGCCGTCGACTCCCGATCCAACCGGATCATCTGCTGCCGCTGCGCCACCACACGCCGCTTCACCGACGTCGGACGGCTTCCATCCGTCAGCACAGGCTCCACGCCGATCCCCAGTCCCGCCGTCTCGCTCAATACCAATCGCCCCTCGATATCGTCCCCCACCACCCCCGCCAGTTTCACCTGCGCCCCCTGCGCCACCAGCACCTTGGCCACATTCCCCGCACCGCCCAGCGTGTGTTCTTCCCGCTCAATCGCCAACACCGGCACCGGCGCCTCCGGCGAGATCCGATTGATGCTCCCCATCAGATAGGCGTCCAGCAGGATGTCCCCCACCACCAGCACTCTGCGCCCCACCATCGACTTCAAAAGCGGTTCAATCTCGCCTGCCGTCGGTTCCTTGAATTGTCCGGTCACGCCTGGCTCCCTTGGTTTTTCTCAAGCCACTCAACATATTTCGCCACGCCTTCTTCCAGCGTGTTGAACTTCCAGTTCACTCCGGCACGCACACGCTTTTTCGTCGTCGATTGCGTGAAGTACTGATACTTCTCCCGCAGTTCCATCGGCATGGGCGTAAATTCGATCAACGGCAGTTTCTTCATCGCCGTGAATGTCGCCCGCGCCAGGTCCTCAAAGCTCCGCGCGATCCCCTGCCCCACGTTGTACAGCCCATTGGGCGCATAAGCCGAGTGCGGCGTGTTCAAAAAATGCAGGCATGTCTTCACCACATCCTCCACATACACAAAGTCACGCTGCTGCCCCCCATGCGGCACCCCCGCTTTATACGACTCAAACAACTTCACGTACCCCACATGTTTAATCTGGTGAAACCCGTGGTACACCACACTGGCCATCCGCCCCTTGTGCCCTTCCATCGGCCCATACACGTTGAAAAACTTCAGCCCCGCCCACCGCGGCGGCGTCTGCGTCTGCTTCAGCGCCCACAAATCAAACAACTGCTTGGATTCCCCATACAAATTCAACGGCTTAAGCACGCTCGGGTCGCTTTCATCGTCATATCCCTGCGCCCCATCGCCATACGTCGCAGCAGATGACGCATACACAAACGGTATCTGGTGACGCGTACACCATTCAAACAGCCGCCTGGTGTACTCGAAATTGATC
Organism: uncultured Phycisphaeraceae bacterium; assembly: GCA_964527265.1. Taxonomy (GTDB): domain Bacteria; phylum Planctomycetota; class Phycisphaerae; order Phycisphaerales; family Phycisphaeraceae; genus CAZGOM01. Next base: position 16,712 of record CAZGOM010000043.1, read on the forward strand.
CCCATCACGTAACCCCGATCCGTCACCATCGTGTCGCTGCAGGCCCCCATATGCAGGATCCCTTTCACCTGCCCCGGCGACACCCCTTTCTCCAGATATTCATCCAGCCGCTTCAGGTCCACGCACCCCATCACCGTCATGCCAGAGATGTATCGTGCCTTGCTGAAATCCGCCATCAGCCCCGTCCCGCCATGGGCGCTGTAGTCGTCCACAGCCAGTACATTTCCCGCGCCACGGGAGTTAAGCCCGGCCACGATATTCGCCCCGATAAAGCCCGATGCGCCGGTTACGATGAGCATGTCAAAACCTCTCTGCTCCCGGGGGGTAATGCTCCCGAGTCTGCGCTTCACGGCGCGGTACTCATGATACCCCATTAACCCCCTCCCCATCCGCGGTACAATCCGCCTGCTTCTTCACCAAGGGGGTCTTGATGCAAATCCCGGCAGACTGGAACCTTCCTCCCCAAATCACCCAGCGCCTCGGCGAACGCCCAGGCCGCCAGCGCTCCATGTTCCATGAGGGGCACCTGCTCCTGATCATCCACAAAGTCCCCGTTGGTCGCACCCCCGAACGCTCCGCCGTCTTCTTCCACAAATCCCCCGATGGTAACTGGGTCAGCACCTCGCGCGGCTCAGGCATCGCCGCCATCAACCAACTCCAGGAAGCCTACGAAAAAGCCATCGACCAACTCGAAGACAAAATGGAACGTGCCGCCGACGCCACCGGCTTCTTCGACATCCTCCAGGCTGTCCAACCCATCCATCGCGCCTCCTCCAACATGCTCGCCGCCATGCAATCCGCCCGCGACGAAGCCGGACCTGATAAACCTCTCATCATCATGCGCGACCGTGCCGCGGAGATTGACCGCGCTGCCGCCCTCCTTCATGAGGAAGCACGCAACGCCATGGATTACTACCTCGCCATGCAGGCGGAAAAACAGGCCCATCTCACCCAGAAGCTCAACATCGCCGCCCATCGCTTGAACGTCATGGCCGCGCTTTTTCTCCCCCTCATGGCCCTCGCCGGTCTCTTCGGCATGAATCTCCCCTCCGGCCTCGAAGGCGCCCATCCTCTGATCTTCTGGGCCATCCTCCTCGCCAGCCTCTTCATCGGCGTCGTCGCCACCTTCGCCGCCACCAGGCGCCCGTAGTAAGGAATTGACGCATGAGTCTCAGCAAATCCAAAGCTATCATCCGGGCAATTCACGAATCCAGAGACAAAGACGCCCTTACCCCCGGCCTCGCAACTCTTCTTCAAACCGCCTTCACCTCAGATTTCACTCTCCCAGACTCCAATCACCAAACCCCTCTTTCCCAGGCAGGCGTGCACGATCACCACATCGCGCTCACGATCATGTGTACCAGCATCTGCAAGAATCTTGGCCCTCAAGCCGAACCGCACCTCACAACGGCATTGGGTGACACTGTAATCGCGGATTCTTTCATCCCATCCCGATTCAGATGTTCTCAAATCCTTCTTGAACATGGCGCCCGCCTGGACAATCTCCACCTTGGCATTGTTGCCTATCCCGCCTGTTACGACCACGACCTGATGATCGCTCTGTTTCAAAAGCACATGCCAGGCGACATGGCGGCAAGACTTCTCTTCTACCTCAAGGGATGAGCGACTCCACCGCCCGCTTCATCGCCTCCCACTTCTCCTCCAACACCTCTGTCGCCTGCACAAACACGTACCCCGGGTGACGGCCCCACACCGCCCACACCCGCTTCTCCAACTCCATCGCCAGCTTCCGGCTCTCCAGCCTCACCCCTTCCGCCTTGTAAACGCTCTCATCCCCCAACCCCGCCGTGGTCCCCAGGTGGATCACCACGTCATACCGCTTCGCCAAGGCTCCGTACTCCCCCTTTTCCTCCTCCACCAGCTTCTTCCAAACCTTCTTATCCAGGTAAACCTCTCCATCCAGCACTCCGCGGTCGCAAATCACCACGCAACCTTTTTCAGATTTCGCCGGCGCCACCATCACCACGTCTTCCATCGTCACCTGAAACCGATACACCGCGCGCTGCAGTTCCACCACCTGCGGCCCGCCATGCGTCCGTGGATCCGCCGGCTTCATCAGCCTCAACGCCAGTGTCGCCCCTTCCGGCACCAGCCTCACCTCAAACCCCAGCGCCTTCAAATGCCCTTTGAGCACCACCAGCCCCGTCGTCTTCCCAGACCCCGGCGCCCCCACCAATGCCACCCGAATAAATGGATTCATCTTGCGTTTCAAACGTCATTTCCTCACAAAACTTCAACTATCTGATTCATCCCAGGCCCGATCACGCGAGTCTGGCACACCCATCAATTCTCTCAAAAAAACCTTCATCCCGCAGACCGCGCAAAGCCATTCCTGGCCATTCCCAACTTGTTTACTTCACTTAATTTTCTATCATTACAAACTAATACCCCTCGGAAAATCGATATGCAACCCACTCCCCTCCCCGCACTTCCTGCCACACAAATCGCCCAAAACGGACCTTACACCCTCTCTGCCATCAACGATTTCCACAAAGACGACGCGCTCTTCATCCCCACCTTTGTCCGCCACCCCAAAACCGGACAGGAATTCGCCTGCTTCTCACTCTCCCGCGGCGGCTTCCTCCTCATTGACCCTCACACCGGCGAAAAACGCCAGATCCGTCCCCAAGGCAAAAAACCCTTCTCCACCGCCTGGCGCGTTGCTCAAGGCCCCGAAGGGGATCTCTATCAAGTCGACTTCATCGCCGGCCCCTCCATGGTCACACGCTGGGACTGGACCACCCCCGAATCCCAGATCGTCGCTCAATCCCCCTCCACTTCTCCCTTCGACTACAAAGCCGCTGCAGACGGTCATCTGTACATCACCGAGTACCGCAAAAACCACATCATCCACGTCGACACCCGCGCCAACAAATCCCGCATCCTCGCCGATCTCAAAGGTATCGGACACCACGTCCGCCACCTCTTCCTCGGTAACGACGGCATGCTCTACGCCAAAACCATCTCCTACGCCGACCAGCCAAACCCCGGCAATTACCTCGCCATGGTCGATCCTGCCACCGGCCAGATCACCGACCTCACGCCCGCCGGCCGCACCCCCTTCCAGCTCGAAGTCTCCGCCGATAACAAAATCCTCTACGCCACCCAAACCTATGGCCGATCCGTCTGGCAGGAACTCATCCGCGGCAAACTCCACCCCATCGACCAATCCAACCTCCGTATTACATCCACCGCTTCATCCCTCGTCTTCTCCGACGGCTCCTATATCGAATCCTACCGCGAATGGGAATGCACCCTCATCTCTCCCGACGGCACTAAAAAAACACTCGACATCACTCCCGAAGGCACCCCCGTGCGCATCTTCAGTGTCGGCGCCGCCACCGGCAAAATCTGGGCCGGCACCTTTATCCCCCTCCGCCTCGCTTGCTTTGATCCCGCCGCACACACCATCACCCCTTACGGCAACCCCACCCCCGTCACCGGCGAAATCTACGCCCTCGCCGGCAACGACAAAACCCTCTACTTCTCCAGCTACGTTGATTGCGGGCTCACCCGCCTCACCCCCTCCCTCCCAATCAACAAAGACGGTTCCGTCCTCGCCAACCCCGGCCAACTCGGCAAAATAAAGCCCCAGGGCCTCCCCCTCCAGCGCACCTACGGCGTCACACAAGACCCCGCCGGCCGCATCTTCTTCGCCGCCCTCGGCGGCTACGGCTGCCCAGACTCCGGCATCGCCCGTATCGACCCCTCCAAAAGCGACCAGCTCACCACCTGGACCTACCCCCAAACCACCTTCGGCGCCATGTGCCACCTCTCCTCTACTAACCGCCTCCTCGTCAGCGAATATCGCCGCAATGAAGCCAGCGCCCGTTTCACCTTGATCGACCCGGACACCGGCGCCATCGAGTGGTCCCTCCCCATGCTTCAGGACGCTCAGAACGTCGTCTCCTGGCTCCCTGCCCCTGACGGCAACTCCGCCATCGGCGTCTATGCCTACCGCGCCACACTCCTCAAATTCGACGCACTCACTCGCTCCATCACCCATTCCCTCCCCGAAGTCCGCGTCGGCACCCACTGCCACAACGCGCTCATCCAAGGCCTCGACGGCCAGGTTTGGGGCTACACAGGCACCCAGGTCTACAAAACCGACTGGAACCTCTCCAAAATCGAAACCCTCTTTGATTTCTCCGCCGACGCCAACCCAAACCCCTACCGCTTCGGCTTCTGCAAAGGCCCTGACAACCGCCTCTATTTCCCCGACGGCACCCGCCTACTGCGTATTGAACAACAATAACCGGCGACACAGCTAATCCAAGCGCCAAGACACAACGCCGCACACGCGGCGTTGTGTCTTGCACACGCCCACAAAAACACCCACCACCTCCCCAAAACTTCAAACTCTTCTCTTCAACACAGGACAATCCCTCTTAGACCCTGGACAGCCCCCCAGCCTTATTTCCCCAGCCGGACCTTCTCATCCCGCACCGTCCGGCTCTCCACCTTCATCTCCACCGTCATGCTCGGCGCCATCACATGCGTCACCGCCGTCGTCGTCACATCGCTCATCTTCCCCCGCAATGGCGACACGCCATCCACCGGTGCCACCAGCCAGCAATTCCCCACCAGCTTTGATCCCATGTCCTTCACATCCATCGGGCCTTCCTGCGCTGCCGGTTTATAGGTCGTCACATACGTCAATGCCACCACCGCGCATTCCGCCCCGTCCACTTTCTCAAACTTCTCCAGTTTCGCGCTCCCGCTGATGCTCTCCGGCTTGCTCCGCGATTCCGCACCCCCAGGTAGCACCTTCCCCAATGCATCCTGATTCACCGGCCACGCATTACCCAGCCCTTTCTTCTCTGTCGTGCCAAAGCATTCATCATCCGCGCTGTCGGGGGTCTCCACCAGCATTCCCAGCATCGCCAGCGAAACATCGTCCAGCTTCACCGCGGGCCCCGTTTCCGACGCCAGTGCTTCAAACGCCAGCGGATCCCCTTTGTATGCCGTCGCCCGCAGTTGCGTCCCCGGCTGCAGCACCGCCCGCGAGGGCTTTTCCTGCTGGGCCAGTGTCAGCTTCTGAAACGTCACCAGCAGTTTTAGCGGGTTATCAGAATTGGATGCTTCCACCACTTCCCGCGTGAACTGCGCCGTGATCACCAGCTTCTGTGAAGTCGGCGGCTCCACGGCAGGTTCCTTGGGGTTTCCCGCCACCGTTTTGGTCCGTGTGACCGTCTTCTCCAGCGTCACTTCATGCACCGTCTTCTGCCCCGTCTTGTCCGGCCGCGCAAACTTGATGTGGCACGCTTCCCCGGATACCGGGCCCGAGCCCGCGCCTGTCATGCACGAAAGCATGCCGATAACCGCCGCGCATGCGAGCATTTGCCTTACATATCCCATGATGAGTCACCCCTCGAAAAGGTTTGGAATTAGCAGTCCTGATGCACACGATAACATTCAAACCGCTGACATGATGCACCCATCATACGCAACGCACATCCACACGCGCCATTGCAAAAACAACCCAGGTCACCGCTTTTCCACATTGCCGATGGCAATACCGCCATGTATTTAATTGTGCTTTTTTTCGATCCCTAAACCGAGGCCGCGCCCACTGCCCGCGCACGTTCCTCTGTTTTGCGCGCGCTGCGTGCCTTGCGAATCTTGGGCACAACCCACAAATACAGCCCGCTCAAGGTCAGCACCATCACCACCCCGCTCACAAAATCCACAAACAACTGCCCCGCCTCTCCGCCAAACTCACCGGTGTGCAGGTCCTTGATCAGTTTCCCCCAGTCATATCCCAGGAACCCCGCTTTGTGCGCGTAAACACTCCCCCCAGCCTCACCTGTCATGCCTGCCCCCTCTTCCTTGACCTTCGTCTCACCCGTCATCGCATCAATGATCACCTCACGCTGCGGCCCGGCGCTTTTGTGCGTTCTCACCTTGTAGCTCACACGCCCATATTCTTCCCGCAGTTCGATCCGGTCCAGCCTCGCCTCTCCCACCTTCTCTGAAGCAATCGCCAGCGCTTGATCAAACCCAATCGGCAGCTTCCCCTGGCCCGCCACGGTTAAAACCACACCTTCCTTCTCTTTGCCCCCCTTTCTTTCCCCCTTCTTCCCTTCCTTGTCCATCTTCCCTTCCCCACCCGCCATGCTCTTCTTGCTATCCCCCGCACCCGCCATCAAAAACTGGTTGTAGAACGCTTTGTGATTCAGGTAGATCCCCGACACGCACACAAACAAAATAAACACGCCCGCCGCCACTCCCAGCAATCCATGCCAATTCCGCACCAGCAACAAAAGCCAGTTCTTCGTTCCCCCCGCGCTTCGCACCTCACTCGGCGCTGCTGCATGTCCGGATTGCTCGCTGTTTACCATCGTCATCGCTTCATTCCCTAACCAAAAATGCAACTGGATCGCAACAAGGTAGTCGCATTCACATCCCCGGGCAACATAACCCAATCCCTCCAAAACCCTATGGTTCCCGCCACGTAGCCCACAAAATCAAGCCATTTTCAACCTCAACCATTTGACACATGGCTCATCAAATTTTAATATTTGATACTGGTTCTCAATTTCAATCGAGAGATCTTGCCCACGATTCTCAACCACAGGCGACTAAAATGCCACGCAAAAACGCTTTCACACTCATCGAACTCCTCGTTGTCGTCTCCATCATCGCGCTCCTCATCGGTATTCTCCTCCCCTCCCTCGGCGCCGCCCGCACCAAGGCAAACATGCAGCTCTGCGCAAGCAACATGCGCCAGATCAACATGGGCATCTTCAACTACGCACAAGACCAAAAGTGGCTCCCCCACCGCTTTGAATCCTTAAACCGCCCACCCACCCCCGTCTCGCTCGATACAGGCGTCGTCACCGGCATCGTCGGCGCTGAGCTGGGCACCGACCGCATCCCCTACAACACACTTCAATTCGGCATCCAGACCGAACTTGTCGGCTACGCAGAAGGCAAAGTCTTCCAGGACCCAGGCGACATCGGCGACTTCTACAACCCCGAACCCCTCTGGAAACGATACGGCTCCAGCTACGCCACCCACGGCGGAGAGTACTACTACAAAGAACACCCCACCCCCTCCAAAGCCGCAAAATGGAACCCCGCCAAAGCACGCTTCAGCTATATCGCAGGCGATAACCCAAACGTCGACGGTAAAGACGGCTCCAAAGAAGACTTCGTCCGCGAAATGTTCAAAACCTTCGAAGTCACAGACGCCATCGCACTCGGCGCCGCACGCCCAACCACCATGGCCGCAAACAGCAACAACCTCGGCCCCGTCCACTTCCACGGCGGACCCATGAACATCTCCATCGGCCGCGGCAAGGTCTTCAGCGCCTCACCCAAGAGCAGCAATCACTACAAAGCTCTCCAGCGCGACGAAGACCTCACCCCCTACAACTGATCCAAACAAACCACACGCAAAAGGACGGGCGCCAGCGCCCGTCCTTTTTCATTTCTTTAATATCCATTCATCTGCTTTCACCCCACCCAGCCAAACCCCTGCGCTACATCCTTGATCGTCTCCGCCAACCCAATCCGCGGCGTAAACCCAACTTCGCTGTTCACCTTCCCTATGTCCGGCACACGCCTCTGTGGATCATCGAAATTCGATGCGTACGCCTCCTCATACGGCACACGCTTGATCTTCGACCCAGAACCCACCACCGCAATCACCCGCTCCGCTAATTCATTTATCGTGATCTCCGCAGGACTCCCCACATTAAACACCTTCCCTGCCGCCGTCGGCGTGTGCACCAACGCCTCCAGCGCACGCACCACATCCCTCACATCGCAAAACGCACGCGTCTGCCGACCCGTACCGTAAACCTCCAGATCCTCACCCTTCACTGCCTTCCCCACAAAACGCGGCACAACCATCCCATACTGCCCCACCTGCCGCGGACCCACCGTATTAAACAACCTCACCACCACCGCGCGGCACTTGCCTCGCGCATGGTGTGCCAGCGCAAGATGCTCATCCAGCGCCTTCGTAAGCGCATAGCTCCACCGCGGCGCAGTCGTCGGCCCCACCACCAGGTCGTCCTCTTCCTTCAGTGGAAACTTAATCGCTTTCCCATACACCTCGCTCGACGACGCGATCAGCACCGTCACACCTTTGCCCGAAATCGCATCCAGCAGCGTGAATGTCTCATCAATGTTGTTCTTCACCATCGTCGCAGGGTCGCTCACCACAAGTTGCACCCCCACCGTCGCAGCCATGTGAAACACCCGATCCACCCCCTCCAGCACGCTGGGCTTCTCCTTGAGCACCTGCGACAATCCCCCTTTGATCAGCACATATTTGCTCGGGTCGATGTGCGCCAGATTCCGCGCCGATCCCGTCGACAGGTTATCGATCACCACCGGCACATCCCCACGCGCAATCAAACGCTCCACCAGGTGCGAGCCGATAAAACCCGCACCGCCTGTAACCAACACTTTGCCTGCCAAGCCAAACCCCTCTCTTTTGTGATGTCAGATCCCGTCAATCCGGGTGGCACACTGTAGACGTCTTCATCTACGATGTGTCTTTCCAACACTCTGGAATCTCGACAATCCCAGCTTACATTCCACCACCGGCCACAACGCACGAGCCACTATACTATCCCCTTCAGCTGTTAAAACACCGTCAGCACCGGTCTCCCGCTGGCTTCCCCATACATTCCGCACCTGGAGCATTCATGGGCATCAACATCTCAATCATCGGCGACGGCTCCATGGGCACCGTCTGCGCACTCCTCCTGGAAAGCCTCGGCAACGCCGTCACCGTCTGGGGACGCTCTCCCGAATACATCGGCGAGATGATCCAGACCCGCATGAACAAAAAATACCTCGACGGCTACATGCTCCCCGAGAATCTCCGCCTCACCGCCGACCCGAAACTTGCCGTCCAGAATGCCGATCTCATCGTCGCCGCCATCCCCACCCAGTTCCTCCGCAGCGCCTTTGATCGCTTCGCTCCCTTCATGCCACCCGGCGTCCCCATCGTCTCCCTCGCCAAAGGCATTGAAAACAACACCCTCCTGCGACCAACCCAGGTCATCGGCGATGTCCTGCGCCAGACCGCTGTCCGCCTCTCCACGCCTGATCTCATCCACCCCGACCACCCCGACCGCCCCGCGCGGCCTGTCGCATCCATCTCCGGTCCCTCCGTCGCCCATGAGCTCGCCCGCTGCCTTCCCGCCACCGTCTGCGTCGCTTCCGACGACGAACAGCTCTCCAAAAACCTACAACAGATCTTCACCACCCACTGGTTCCGCGTTTACACCAACAACGATCTTCTGGGTGTTGAGCTCGCCGGCGCCACCAAAAACGTCATCGCACTCGCCGCCGGCATCTTGGACGGCCTCCAGGCCGGCAACAACGCAAAATCCGCACTCCTCTCCCGCGGCTTGGCCGAAATCACACGCCTCGGCGTCGCCATGGGCGCAAACCCCCAGACCTTCTACGGCATCGCAGGCGTCGGCGACCTCGCCACCACCTGCTTCTCTCCCACAGGCCGAAACCGCACCTGCGGCGAACTCCTCGGCAAAGGACGCAAACTCTCCGAAGTCCTCCAAGCCATGCCCGGCGTCGTCGAAGGCGTACCCACCACACGCTCCGTCATGGCACTCTCTCAAAAATACAAAGTCGAAATGCCCATCACCCAGGCCGTCTTCCAGGTCCTCTTCGAAGAACTCGACCCCATCGCCGCCATCAGCCGACTCATGAACCGCGAACTCAAACGCGAACGCGTCCAATGATTGCGTGGCATACTACGCCGCCAAGGCTACGACTGGGTACCACTGCTTGAGCCGAACTCAAGCAGTGTCTTGCTCGCGCCAACAACGGACGTTCACCCTCTCGAAGTCCCCCGACAACAACCCTCTTACCCGAAACCCGGACCCCGATCCTCACACCATCTTCAACACCTTCGTCACCAGCTTCGCAATCCCCGCATACGCCTCCTTGATCGACTTCGCCTCCATATACGCCGGCGTCGACACGATCTTGTTCTCATCATCCACCACAATCCCATCCACATCGCACGGCTTATGCTCCGCCCCCGTCTTCCCGATCACCTCGCCCGTCGCCGCATCGTGACCGATCGTCACTTTCACTTTCTTCTCCCCAAACAGCCGCGCACCGATCGCAGGCGCTATGCAGATAAACCCGATCGGCTTGCCCGCCGCATGCGCCTCTTTCAACACACGCGCCACCTGCTTGTCCACATCGCACGTCGCCCCGTCAAACGCAAAAGTCGACAAATTCTTCGCCGCCCCAAACCCCCCAGGCAAAATAAACGCGTCATAATCCGCCGCGTTCACCTTGCTCAAATCCAATATCTCCCCACGCGCGATCCGCGCCGATTCAGTCAGCACATTCCGGCTCTGCCCCGCAGGCTTCCCCGTCAAGTGGTCCACCACATCCAGCGACTTATTGGGCGCCATGCACTGATAACTCGCACCCGCCTGGTCCAGGCACAACAGCGTAATCACCGACTCATGAATTTCCGCCCCGTCCTTAAACCCGCAGCCCGAAAGAATCACACCAATCTTCGCCATGGCAATCTCCTTTTTCTTTATCCCTGATCTTAGCACTCACGACTCCCAAAAAAATCGCACCAATCAAGTCCCCTCTTTCTTTTCTACCTTCGTGCCTAGGGGCCTTCGTGGTAAATTCCACTCTTCTTTCTTCACCGTCCACTCCGTCCTCTTCTCCCCTCCAAAAAAACAGGCCCGGGTATCACGCCAGGGCCTGTTCTTAATTCTTTCAAACCGCTGTGCTTACTTCGCCGGGGTCGCCGGCGCTGCCGCTTCTGTCTTCTTCCCCCCGCCCATCCGTGCCTTCATCTCTTCCCGAGCCTTGACCAGTTCCGCCTTCTGCTCGGCCGTCAGCACTTCTTCTTCAAGCGCCTTCAGCACAGGCGCAGCTTTCTTGCCATCCACATCCTTCTGCTCATTGGAGATGCTGTCCGCCGACGCTTCCAGCTTCTCCATCACCTTTTTTTGCTGTTCAGGCGTCAGCGTCACCTTCTTGAAGTTTGAACTCTTAAACGCCGTGATCGCAATCACCTTCTTCTGCTGCTCAGCGCTCAAAAGCGCCATCGCCTTCGCCCGATAGTCCGCCCCAACCTTCGCCTGCTCAGCCTTCAGCTTCATGATTTCTGCCTGCTTGGCCTTCGCGTCATCGGCCTTGCCCGCCGCCTTGTCTTCCTCCAATGCCTTCGTCACTTCGGCAATCTTCGCCGCAATTGGCTTGGCGGCCTCTTCCTGCTGGGTGCTGATCTCCGCCAGCTTCGTCTGGGTGGCTTCATCCAGTCCAAGCTCTTTGGCCCAAACCGAATAAATCGGCCCCATCGGTCCGCCGTTGCGCTTGTTCTTATTGCTGACCGCCGCTTCTTTCTTGGCAGGCGCTTCCTTCTTGGCCGCGTCCTCCGCAAAGCTCACCCCCGAGCCCACAAGGCAAACACCCAGCGCAACCACACCAGCCAGACCGATCATTTTCAAACTTGTAACCTGATTCATTTTGACTCTTTTCTCGCCACTTAACAGTCGCACCCGGCAAGTGGCCAAACCGGGCGCCGGCGTCGTCATCCCCAAGAACTCAATCCGCTTGATCCAACAATGGACCCAGCGCAACGCCTCTTGAATATTAAAGACGACACCCACAATGGGAAAGTTCCATAACCCCCTCCCCCCGCACCGTCCCAATATTCACAAACAATGAAACAACCCGCACTTACAATTAACCCAGGCGCATATCCACTTTCCAACCCATGGAATTCAACCCATTTCAACGCAAAACCACATTTCCTTTCATCGCCGATCCACCTCTTCTCACGCGCGCCGGATCACATCCGCGCCTCGCCAACCAATCCATCACCTACCCTCCACAGCATCCGCCTCCATCAACACTTCAAACGCCCACAAAAATCCCATCTTGTCCATCTTGTTTAAAAATCCGCATCTTCCTTTCTTAACTTCGCATCTTCGCCGTAAAAACTCCGCTCTTCACTTTTCCCTCGGCTTCACCACCTCCATCACCACAAACTCATAAATCGGCAAATAACTCCCCTTACCCGCACCCTCCATCGCCTGCTCCGCCGCCGCAACGCCTGCCATCGCAACCCGCATGTACCCCTTGACCGTCACCACCGCACCCGGCGAAAAATCCAGCGAATCCACACGGATATTCTTCACCTGCCGCACTTCCACCCCATTCACCTTGACCATCGTCAAATATCGCCGCCTCTCGCCTGCAAGCTCACCCACCTTCCCTTCAACAGTCACCAGCTCCCCCAAAGGCATCCCCCAATAACTCGCCTCCTCCACCAGCCCGCAAATCAACCGTTCAGGATCTTTCGCCTCCGCCTCTTGAATCTTCAATCCCACAGGTGTCACAACCTTCACCACCACAAACCCGTGAGACACATGACACTCCGACATTTTGCCCCCCCGCTGCGCCAACGACCAATCCGACACAGGCTCCCCCATCTCTTTTTTCCTCCAATAATCCGCAGGATTCCCATAAATCTGGAAAATTTCGCACCCTTTCACCACCACACGCTGGTCATCAGGAAGTGAAACATTCTGCAACCCGATGGCGATCGGCTTCGCCAGCACTTCTCCATTGATCTTCTCCACAACCAGCCTCCCTCCCGCCTTGAACACCCCCTTCTCTTTCACCCCCTCCAGCGTCAGATACTCCCCGATCCGATACCCCAGAATCCCAATCGGCACCTGATTCGGCTCCAGTTGAGCCGTCTTCACCAACACCACCTCACGCTCCGTCACATGCTCACCCTTCCCCTGGCAACCAACTCCCGCCATTCCAATTAAACCCAGCAAAACCACTTGCACCCACTTCATCCCAAGCCTCCTCCGGAACTCCGGAAAAAATGACATCCGTTTATCTTCATCATCCCTGACGCCCACTTCCACTGCCAATCCGCACCCCGTCCTCATCCCATCCTCTTAATCCCAGTCAGAAAATCCCCTCACCTCTTCACCGGAAATTTCACATCCAGCGCCATGTTCAATTCCAGCACATTCACGCGCGGCTCACCCAGCACCCCTAAATCCCGCGCCTGCTCATGCTCCGCTATCAGCGCCTTGATCTCCTCCACCACAGCTCCGCGCAGCCTCGCCACACGCTCCGCCTGAAAATACGCCGCCGCGGGAGATATCTCCGGGTCTAGACCAGACCCCGACGCCGTCACCAGTTCCACCGGGATCGGCTTGGTGTTCCCCGGATCCTCCCGCCTGATACGCTCTGCGCGCACCTTCACCGCCTCCAGCAGCCGCGCATCATTCGGCCCCATGTTCGATCCCAATGACCCCACCCCAGCTTTCGCATCGTACGGCGTATACGGCGCCGGCTTGCTCATGCTCGGACGACCTTGAAAATACACCGGGTCCTCAAAATGCTGACCAATCAGCCGCGATCCCGCCACCTTCCCCGTCTGCGCGTCCACCACCACCTGCCCGCCCCCCTTATGGCTGAAAAACAGCCATGCGAATCCCGCCAGCGCCGCCGGATACACACCCCCGGCAATCACCACCACCGCCACCACCATCACCACGCCTGTCTTGATATCCCTGAGCATCACACCCTCCCCCCGAGCCCTACAAGCTCCAAAAACATATCAATCAACTTGATCCCGATGAACGGCATGATCAGCCCCGCCAAACCATACACCCACAAATTCCGCCGCAATATCGCATCCGTATCCCCCGGCCGGTAAGCCACTCCCCGCAGCGCCAGCGGAATCAGAAGCATGATCGCCAGCGCATTGAAAATCACGCACGACAGAATCGCACTCAGCGGCGACGCCAAGTTCATGATGTCCAGCTTGTCCAGCACCGGATAATTCACGCTGAACGCCGCAGGAATGATCGCGAAATACTTCGCCACATCATTGGCCATGCTGAATGTCGTCAGCGATCCCCGCGTCATCAGCATCTGTTTGCCGATCTTCACGATCTCAATCAGCTTCGTCGGGTTGGAATCCAGATCCACCATGTTGCACGCCTCACGTGCCGCCTGCGATCCTGAATTCATCGCCACCGCCACATCCGCCTGCGCAAGCGCCGGCGCATCATTAGCCCCGTCCCCCGTCATCGCCACCAGCTTCCCCTCCGCCTGGTATTTCTGGATCAGCTCCAGCTTCCGCTCCGGCGTCGCCTCTGCCAGAAAATCATCCACCCCGGCTTCCGCCGCAATCGCCGCCGCCGTCAGCGGGTTATCACCCGTGATCATCACCGTCTTGATCCCCATCCGCCTCAGCTCGGCAAACCGCTCCTTGATCCCACCCTTCACCACGTCCTTCAAATGCACCACACCCAGCACCCGCCCACCCTCGGCCACCACCAGCGGCGTCCCCCCCTGCCGCGCCACCAATTCCACCGTATCGCGTACTTCCGTTGGGTAAACCCCCTTATTCGCCTTCACATATGCCTCGATGGCGTCCGCCGCACCTTTTCTGATCTCCCGCTTCTGCAGGTCCACGCCTGACATCCGCGTCTGCGCGCTGAATGGAATGAACCGCGCCCGCAAATCCGATAAATCCCGGCCTCGCAGCCCATAGCTCTCCTTGGCCAGCACCACGATGCTCCGCCCTTCGGGCGTCTCGTCCGCAAGCGACGAAAGCTGCGCCGCGTCCGCCAGTTCCGGGATGTGGATTCCCGGCGCCGTGATGAATGCCGTCGCCTCCCGGTTCCCCATCGTGATCGTCCCCGTCTTGTCCAGCAGCAGCACATCCACATCCCCGGCGATCTCCACCGCCCGCCCCGAGGTCGCCACCACGTTCGCCTGAATCAGCCGATCCATCCCCGCGATACCGATCGCCGACATCAGCCCGCCAATCGTCGTCGGCGCAAGGCTCACAAACAGCGTCACCAGCGCCGCCACCGACACCACCGACCCGCCCGAAGGCGACACCCATGCCGCATAAAGCGAAAACGGCAGCAGCGTCATGCACGCCAGCAGATACGTGATCGTCTGCATCACCAGAAAAACTGTCAGCGCGATCTCATTGGGCGTCCGCTGCCGCTTTGCGCCTTCCACCAGATTGATCATCCGGTCTAAAAACGCCTCCCCCTGATTGGCCGTGATCCGCACCACAAGCCAATCCGAAAGCACCCGCGTCCCCCCCGTCACATGCGACCGGTCCGATCCCGATTCCCGGATCACCGGCGCGCTCTCCCCCGTGATCGTGCTCTCATCCACTGATGCCACACCCTCGATCACCGTCCCGTCCCCGGGAATGATCTCCCCAACCTTCACCAGCACGGCATCCCCCGCCTTCAGCTTCGACGCCGATATCTGCGTCGTCGCCGACCCATACTTCGGCTCCGCGCACACAAACGCAATAATGTCCCGCCGCGTCTTCCTCAGCGAGTCCGCCTGCGCCTTGCCCCGCAACTCCGCAATCGCTTCCGAAAAATTCGAAAAAAGCTGCGTGAACCACAGCCACACCGTAATCAGCAGCGCCCACCACCAAGGCGAGTCCGCATTCTTCGAAAACAAATCCTGGAAAAACAGCGCAGTCGTCACCACGCTCCCCACGCCGCAGATAAACACCAGCGGATTCTTGATCTGAATCCGTGGGTCCAGCTTAAAAAACGCCTCTACAAGCGCCCGCTTCACAATCTCCGAATCAAAAAGCGGCCGTGGCATCTGCGCCTTACTCATAAGCCCCCCCACTCCCGGTTGCGCCAATCCGGGTGGCACGGCTCGCCCCGAAGGCGGGCTGTGTCTTACTCACACCTGCAACATCTCCCTTAAACCCGCCGTCCTTCGCCTCTTCTCTTACTTCTCCCTTATCACTTATCCCTTGTACCTTTCCTTTCCCCGCCGCTTCCTTCAACTGAAAATGGTCCGCAATCGGCCCCAGTGACAGCGCCGGCACGAATATCAGCGAGCTCACCAGAATCACCAGCACCGTCAGCACCACAAACGTCGGCCGATGCGTCGCCACCGCGCTGTGGCCCAGCACGGCTTTCCGCTTCGCCGCCATCGATCCCGCCAGCGCCAGCATCGGAATCAGCGCCCAATACCGCCCAAACAGCATCGCAAACGCCAGCGTCACGTTGTAGAAAACATTGTCCGCAGACAGCCCCGCCATCGCGCTCCCATTGGTGTTCGTCGCCGATGTATACGCGTAAAGAATCTCCGTAAACCCGCGTGGCCCCCCGCTGAACGCCGCCGCCCGCCCGGCATCCGTCGATACCGCAATCGCTGTCCCCATCAGCACGCACACCGGCTGCACCAGCAGCACCAGCGAAATCATCTTCATATCAAACGCATCGATCTTCTTCCCCAGATACTCCGGCCCGCGCCCCACCATCAGCCCGCACACAAACACCGTCATCATCACAAACACGATCACCGCGCAGATTCCCGAGCCGATCCCTCCAAACACCACCTCCCCAAGCTGCATCAGCCACAACAGCGACATGATCGTCATCGGCATCAGCGACCCATGCGCCGCATTCACCGACCCACTCCCCGTCCCCGTCGTCGCCAGCGCCCATAGCGACGTATTCACGATCCCAATCCGCGTCTCCTTCCCCTCCATGTTCCCGCCCGGCGATCCCTCCCGCACCGACTGCTCCACTCCCAAAGCCTCAAAATGCGGGTTCCCACCCTGCTCGGCCGTCAAACTGATCGGCAAAAACAGGCAATACAAAATCATCATCACCGCAAACATCGCCCACCCCTGCCTCGCATCCCCCACCATCTTCCCGAACGTGTAACACAAGATCCCCGGGATCAGCGGGATCGCCAGCATCTGGAAAAAATTCGTGATCGGCGTCGGGTTCGCCAGCGGATGCGCAGAGCCCGCAGCGTAAAAACCGCCACCCGCCGTGCTCAACTGCATGATCGAACTCATCGACGCCGCAGGCCCCATCACCAGTTCCTGCGCAGGTCGCTCCTTCGCCGCCGCCGCAGGCTGCTCATACACCTCCACCTTCGCATTCCCCGTGAACATCTGCGGCACGCCCTGCGAAACATTGATCCCCCCCAGGATCAGCGCCGCCGGCAGCAGGATGTACAAAAAGCTCCGCGTCAGGTCCACCCAGAAATTGCCGATCGTCTCACTCCCCGACCGCACCATCGCCCGCCCCATCGCCGCCATCACGCTCATCCCCGTCGCCGCACACATGAAACCCTGCCCCGTGAACGCTGCCGTGTTCGTAAACACCGTCGCCTGCGCCTCCGGCACGTACGCCTGCCAGCCCGTATTGGTCATGAACGTCAGCGACGTGTTAAACGCCAGATCCGGCCTCAGCCCACTCATCCCATAAAAATTCCACGGCTGGATCCCCTGCGTCCTCAGCAGCACATACACAAGCAGAATATGCAGGCAGTTAAAAATCAGCAGGCACAGCGCGTACTGCTGCCACCCCATCTCCTTGTTTGGCCTCACCCCCGCCGCCTTGTAGATCAACCGCTCCACCGGCCCCACCACTGCATTCAGCCACGTCCATTCCCCCAGGTACACCCGCGCCATGTACGTGCCCAGCGGCTTCACCAAAAGCAGCAGCACACCCAGGAATATCACGATTTGAAAATAGGAACCTATCAAGAAAAATGCTCCGGCTTAAGCAGAGCCACAAGCAGATACAACAGTAGCAGCACCGCTGCCGCCACACACACCACATAAAGAAACACCATCCTCAGTTCCCCCTCTTAAGCGACGCGCACAACCACAAATACCCCCAGCTCAGGGCAAAGAACCCGACGATCAAAATCAGAAAATAGACGTCCTTCATGATCACCCTGAAAAAGGTTGGCTCCACCACGCGATTATAAAGTAAACCACCTCCCCGGGTATCAGGCTCCACCCGATTCCAGAAATGGGTCGCGGAAGCTGAAAAACCTTGCTCGGCAGGCAGTGAACCCGAAGCATCAAAATGGCATCCATCTCCAGATGCGAAAACCCCGTCGAAGGCCCCCGACAACCCGTCACCCGGTAACCCGAACGCAAAAATCCCGCTTTTAAATGAGATGCGAACGCCTCCCTCTTCAATAGCAGCTATACCTCGCCATCCTCACCCCATCCTCCATCACCACCCTCGCCGCATGCGGGTTCGCATAAATCACGCACCACGCCCGTTTCTCATCATCGCTCCACTCATGCATCACAAGCTGCGCGCCGCGCACCCTTCCAGGAGGCAGCACGCTCCCCACCACCATGTCAGAAACATACAGCCGTTCCTGAATCTCAATCCGCCCCGCCAGGCTCCCATCCTGCTTCCACACATTCATATGCCGCATGTCATGGTCCAGCAGGAAAATCTCATCCTCCCCATCACCGT
>CAZGOM010000044.1:0-34531 GCA_964527265.1 uncultured Phycisphaeraceae bacterium
GCGGGCAAGCCCCGCCATACATCTCAAACCCCTCATACGCCTGCCACACCAGCACGCCATTCACTGTCTTCAAAAATCCCGGCTGCTTCCCCGTCGCCAGCATCGCGCACTCACTCATATCAAACTTCACACCCCCCACCTCAAACCCGGTGCGGCTCCCATCCCACACCCCCTCCACACCTTTCGCGCCCGCATCATCCAACCCCCAGAAACCCACCACCGGCACGGCAGGCGCCAGGTCCCCCCCGCTGTCCACAAACCGACTATTGATGTGATGCGCAAACACCTCACACACACCATTGGCATGCAGCCTCGCCATCACTTTCCCGTTCAGCCAGTTGTGCTTATGCAGAAACGGATGCGTCAGGTTCGGGTGCTCGCGATACGTCTCCCCATAGTTCTCCACCAGCGGAATCGTCCCCGCCATCTCCACCACCCGATACCCCGGCCCCTCCTCCAGCGTCACCATCCGGCACGCTTCCCACCACTGCACCTTCTCCCCCGTACGCAGCCCCAGCGACACCCCCACCCGCTTGCCGCCAAAACCAATCTCCAGGCAATGCCGCTCCCACGCAAACCCCGGGTCCTCACTCTTGGCAATCGACACCATCTCCGCCCCCGGAACTTCCCCCGCCATCCCCATTCCAGGCGCCGCGCCCCATCCGGGCGCCACGGCTTGGGCACCCAAGCCATGTCTTGCTCGCGCATCCCTGACCCTGTTAGCAATCAAATTCGCATCAACCCCTTCACCCTTGCTCTTTCCCCCGCCCACACTCAACCTCAATTCCTCCACATCCACCCCACCCGCCCCCCCATCCCCCACCATCAGTAGCCGTCGCCCCCGTCCCTCCGGCAGCCCCGGCCACTCCCCCAGCACCCGCGCATACGTCCCCGCACCTTCAAAACCCACGCGCGCATCCCCCAGCCCCTCCGCCGGCAGCGGTAATGAACAAATCACCAGCCCCGCAGGCCCCGCCCCATCCACACGCTTAAGCAAAACCCGCTCCAGCAAATCAACCGCCAAAGTATCGTTTTTCATAGATGATTATTCTACTAATCATCTCCCCCTGAAATCAACACAAATAATCCGTCCACATTCCTCTCCCTTCAAAATTTCCTCTCTCACCATCTCATCCGCCACCGCCATCACCCGACATTCAAGCCCACATCCACCGAAATCAAAAATTCCCCATCTCGTTCATCTCTCCGCAAATCCTGTTCATCTTGTTTAAAAATCCGCTCCTCATCCCCTCAACCGCAAAAAAACACAAATTCCCATTGTCCCCATTCAGCCTTTCTGCGACCCTCATCCCATGACCACTTCCCCTCCGCCCTCCCTCCTCGACCGCGCCACCCTTCCCGTCCTCGCCATCATCCTTATCATCTGCACGGCATTGAACTTCGCCCCCATCCTTCACATCCCCGACAGCGCCAGCACCATCCTCACCCTTCTCCTGGGTCTCGTCTTTGTCATCCTCCACGCCTCTTACGCCATGGGCGCAAAACACTTGTGTGTCTATCTCGCCTTCATCCTCTCCATCAGCTTCACCGCCGAAGCCGTCGGCGTCGCCACCGGGCTCATCTTCGGCAGCTACCACTACACCGACCATTTGGGCCCCAAAATCCTGGGCGTCCCCCCCATGGTCCAGGTCGGCTATACCTTCATGGGCTATTGCAGCCTCATCATCGCCCGCGTCATCCTCGGGCATCTCTCCACTCCCCAATCCGCACCCGCCGATCCCGCCTCCTCAAATGGCTCCGCCTTCCGGCAATTCCTCGCCCTCATCCTCACCGCCACCACCGTCATGGTCGCCTGGGATATCACCATGGATCCCTACCAGGCCACCATCTGCGGCGACTGGCTCTGGCACGAAGGCGGCCCATGGTTTGGCATCCCCCTTCATAATTACATCGGCTGGTTCGGCACCGTCTTCACCTTCACCACGGCCTACTTCATCTTTGAAAAATGCGTCCCGCTGCCCTCCCACACGCCCCACAGCCCCGTCACCGCCTCTCCCCTGTTCTGGGCCATGCCCATTCTTTTCTACGCCTCCATGGCCCTGGGCATCATCATCCTCCCCTTCATGCACATCTACCCCACCGTTGCCAACGCAGACCACTTCACCGGCTCCATCTCCGACATGCAGAAATCCCTCACCCTCATCACCTTCTTCACCATGGGCACCCCAGTCCTCATCGCCCTCGCCCGCCTTCAAAAAAAGTAGCGAGCCATCACGCTTAAAAATATGCATCCCATCTTGTTCATCCTCTCAGCAAATCTTGTTCATCTTGTTCAAAAATCCGCCTCTTCAAAGAGACAGGGAAAGATCAGATGTACTCGACTATCCTCAAATCCCCTTGTGTTTTCTAGACCCCTGACGTCGTCAATCCCCTCAATAGCCCTTCTTCCACGCCTGAACCTCCAGCGTAAACCGCGCATACTCCCTCACCCACGCATTCTCCGACCCCTCAAGTTTCTTCAACTCTGCCGCCACATCGCTCTGCCTCAATTCCTTCCTCCCCGCTCTAAACCGCGAGGCACCCGATATCCAGACCATCGCCTCCAGCCTTCCCACCGCATTTCCCTCACGAAGCAAGGCCAACCACTCGTTGGCCGATCGCGCGGGCACCGCCGGACCAATCCGCGGCGGATCACGGTCATAATCGTTCTGCACGATCTCCCCCTTGCTGTCTTCAATCCGCACCAGCACGAATCCTCCCTTCTCAAACGCATAAAACTGCTTCTGAAACCATCCTCGCTTAAACGCTTCTGCCTTGCTGGCCTTTGATTCTCCATACACTTCCGGTCCCTGCGAATCCATCTCCACCATCACCAGTTCCCGCCCCAGCGGGTTCTCTTTCACAATCGAGACCTCGCTCACAAACAACCACGTTCCCGCCTGAAATCGCTGTTTCCTCAGCGCCTTCCAATCCTTGTCATAAAAATGAAACTCCAGAACCGCGGCTCCCGGGTTGTCATAAACCGACCGCGCACGCAGCATCAGCCATGTCGCGTCGCCTCCATCAAATGGCTTCACCCACCACCGCTCCAGCCGCCATTCGTCCTTAGCTCCCCCTTCCAACGCCTCTACACGCCGGTCAAACGCCTCTCCCTCCTCCGGGCTCAGCGTCCGCAGATCCACTCCCACGTACCGCTCCAGTCCACGCTCCCCGCATCCCGCCAAACCACACGCCAGCAACACCAGAATCAAAAATCGCATCATGATTCAACTCCGGAAAAGTTTCATCTCTTCTATTTCAAACACTCGATTGCAACACCTTCACGGCCGCGTCATGTCCCACATTCGCCAGGTCGGCATAACGCCTTTTCTCACCATTGAATTTCACCCTTTCTTAACCAGCCACTTGAATCCAATCCCATCTTTCCCACGCTCACCCATCATTTGCAACATCCGCCCCCGTAGCGAGCAAACCATCGTGTAAATCTTCAACATCTTGTAAATCGTGTTAAAAAACTTTCCTCACAAAGCGCTCAACACCACATTGCAATCCATCACTTCGGCCCCGCAATCGCATCATCCAGCAAACCCACCACCTCCGCCCGATGCGCCAGCACCCACTCCTTGCTCCGCGCAATCGCGATCATCTCCCGCGACACCTTCACCCCTGTCATCTTCTCCAGCAGCGTCGGCTTCAACTCCGGATCCACCATCATCAGCACTCGGTCCATCCGCGGCTCATCGCTCTTGCGCACATACTCCCTCACCCGCTCAAACACCTTCTTGCGCGTCACCGTCTTGTTCTTGAGCCCAAAATAAAACGTGTCCAGCACCGTCGTCGCCAGCATCGGATCCTTCGTCCGCATCAGCACCCCAGCCAAATCATCCACCACGCTGTCATCGGTTCCCGCGCTTAAAAATCCATTCACCACACGATCTTCATCTTTCGCATCCAGCGGCTTTTTCAGATCCGCCCCCATGCGCATCCTGAAACTCGCAGGCCCCATGCGTCCCCGCAGTGCATCCCCCGCCAGCGCGGCCAAGGCCACCGCATCCAGTGAAAACAACGCATCATCCATCACCGCCTGCTCAAACATCTCCCTTGCCTTCCCTGTCACGCTCCCTTCCACCGCCCTCAGCAGAAAATGCACATTCGGTCCCTTGCGCATCAGCGGCGCCTTCTCAATCAAATACGACACAAACGCCTCTCCCCCATACCGCGCCGAAGGTTCCTGGTTCCCATAGCAAAAGGTCACCAGAAAATTCGCCGCGGCCTCTTCTCCGTCATGCGTCTGGATATCCTTCAGCAGAGCCAGAAAATCCTCCGATGTCCAATCCCGCGTCGCACCTCCCAGCAGCACCGTCGCCGTCCCTTCTATCCGCTTTTCCAGCCCTCCCATCCACACTCTCATCGGCGCGCACAAAAGCAGCGCGCTCCGCTTCTCCTGGTCCATCAGTCCCAGCAGCGCCACCCCAATGTTCACCTTCTTTTGCCCCAGCATTGCATCCGGCGTCATGCTTTGCCCATCAAGCCATCGTCTGGCCACATCCGCCCCCAATTGGTAACGCTTGTCCTTGCGCATTTTCAACATCTGCGCGCCCTGCTCATACACCTCCTGCGCATCCACCGTCTCCAGGTAAGGCGCACCCTCACCCTGGTTCCACTTTTCAAACATCCCGCCAAAACATTCCTCCAGCCCCTTCTCCATCGTGAACTGCGACATCTCCAGCCGGACGCTGTTTTTTAAAAGCGCCTTCACGTCCGTCGGCGTCTTCTTTTCATTCAGCAGAGCCCAATACTCCGCAATCCGCCCCATATACTCCCGCTTCGCCGCCTCCAAATTGATCCCCGCCACCTTACCCAGCAAACCCTCCCGCTCCATCGCCACTTCCCCCCGCATCAAAAAGGCCGCCCGGTGTCGCTTCATGAAGTCGTTCACCTCCAGCGTCTTCTTTTCTTCCACGCCCTCCTTCACCGCCCAACCCACCGACGACTCCACAAGCTTCCTCACCCCTTCAACATCCTGCCTCTCCCCATTCACCGCCTTCTCATCCAGCAACACCACCGATATCATCGGCACACCCTGACGGCTTGCCACCCATAAACTCCTCAACGCCTTCTCCTTCTTCCCCACGATCGCCACCGTCTGCACCTTCTCATCCCACCGCCGAAACACCAGATACCCCTCGCTCTCCACCACCTCGCTCCCGCACTTTTCCCCCTCCACCGGCACCGCCCACATCCCCTTGAAGTCCACCTTCACCGCCGTCTTGCCCTCCGCATTCTCCACCCCCAAATTCACCCGGGCCTTCCCCGGCTCACCCGTCAACTCAAACAACGCCCGCAACCCTTTCTCCACCCGCACCTCACGCTTGTCTCCATCCAGCGCTGCCCAAGCCCCCACCCCCGGCCCAAACACACCCGTCACCACATTCCCCTTCAATGTCAAAAACGTCGCCTCCCCATCCTTCACACGCACCACCCCTGACATCCCCCACAAATTCAACTCCACCCAATAAAGCCGCCCCGCCACACCCTCCGCCCCTGGCTGCGCGGCCGCCAAATACCCCTCCACCTCACCCACCCCCACAGCTGCAGGAACAGCAGCATCCTCCGCCCGCAAAAACCCCACCCCACCAACCCCACCCCCCAAAACCAAACCCAACGCCACAACAACCCCGCAAATCCCAATACGCTTCATCAAAAACTCCCTCGAAAAAAGAATGTCCCCTGCACAACAAAAAACGCCACCGTATTTAATATTGTATCAATCCCCAAAACCAAGTCAATGACAAATATAAAATTTAAACAAAAATAATGCTGTTTTATATCTATTTATATAGACAGTGTTTACAGAAGAACCTCCAGCCATCTCTTGCAAAAATCACCTACCGCTTAAAAAAAGCAAAGTAAAAACATCCGGTTTTGATGCCCGCACAAGCCCTCTGACCGGATACCACTTTTAACTCCGCTCTTCTCTACAACTTATCTGACCTTTGTGTCTTAGTGCCTTAGTGGTAAATCGAATCACCCCCATCTCACTTTAAACAAATTCCTCACGCTCTCCTCTTCCCCACGCTCAGCCCCCGCGCCACTTTCACCACCTCATGCGCCGCACTCGGTTTCGACAGTGCCCGGCTCGCCGCCTGCATCCCCGCCAGCTTCCCCGCATCATCCAGCAGCCGATCAATCTTAAACGCCAGCGTCGGCAGATTGTTGCAACGGATCGCCACACCCTCCTCCAGGTAATGATCCGAATTCCTCTCCTCCTGCCCCGGAATCGGATTCACAATAATCAGCGCCAATCCCTTCGCCAGCGCCTCCGAGGACGTCAGCCCACCCGGCTTGCCCAGCAATATGTCCGCTGCCGACATGTACTTGTCCATCTCTTTCGTGAACCCGATCACATGCACCTTCGCCTTGGCGCTCTTGGGGAATTTCTTCACCACCGCCTCAATCTTCTCCTTCAATTCCGCATTCTTCCCGCACACCGCCACCACCTGCACGCTGTGCTTCAGCTTCGCCAGTCCCGCCACCATCGCCTCTACCGGCCCCACGCCAAATCCCCCCGCGCTCATCAAAATCGTCGTCTTCTCCGGGTCCAGCCCAAGTTCCTTGCGCGTCCCCTTCTTGTCCAGCGCCTTGGAGAAAATCGGGTCGATTGGAATCCCGCTCACCGTGATCCGCTTCTCCGGCACACCCAACTCAGCCAGGTGCACCCGCGTCTCCTCCATCGCCACAAAGTAATGCTCATACGTGTGGCACAGCCACATCGCATGCGCATCCAGATCCGTCACCACGATCCCCTGCGGAAATGAAACCTTCCCGTCATCCTTCAAATTCGAAATGATCTCCGCCGGCAGAAAATGCGTGCAGATCGCCACCGTAGGCTCCTCCTCCTCCAGCATCTTCATGAACGGCTTTAAATTGATCTTGTTGATCAGCTTCCGCATCCCCTCATTCGTAAACGGCTTATCCAAGTGGTCGTAAAGCCACCCCAGCGAATGCGGCGCCACCCGGATCATCTCCAGGTACGCCTTTGAATACAGATCCCGAAACGTCTTGTTCGTGAATTCCAGCGTGTCGATGTGCTTCACCACCGCATCCGGATTCGCCGTCCGGTACGCCGCCGCCACCGCCTCCGCCGCCCGCAAATGCCCCGCCCCAGCCGACGCCGAAAGAATCAATGCCTTCTCAACCATGTTCAAACCCCGTCAGTAAAAAGGAAAAGAATCGACACGCAAAAAGTGTACCGATTCTCACCTCCCGGGGGGCTGGTCCCTTTCTTCAAGAGACCTGTCCCCTCTTACTTATCCGACCTTAGTGTCTTCGTGTCTTAGTGGTAAATAGAAATCAAAACAACCACGGCTTTCCCACACGCTCCTCACTCGTCCTCTTCAAGCAAACCTCAAAATCGCCTCATCCCCCACCAGCGGGATCGGCATCGGCTTCCCATGCCCCCCATTCCCCAGCGGCAGATTCGAGAACGCGTTGTAGCAGCAGATATACGCCCGACGCGGCTTATCCGACATATTCGCCTCCGAGCTATGCAGCGTATTGCTGTGAAAAAACAACGCGCTCCCCGGCTTCGCCTCGCAATAACGCACCTCATACTTCTCCGCGATCAGCTTCACCCGGTCCGGCTGCGCCCCCGCCTGGCTCCCATACCGCCCATGCTCAATCCGCCCCAATTCATGCGACCCGGTAATCACCTTCAAACATCCGTTCTCCCGCGTCGCCTCATCCAGCGCAATCATGCACGACACCAGCCGCGGCGCAGGGCACCCATCGTGATACCAATACCCATAATCCTGGTGCCATTCCCACGCGCCCCCCACCTTCGCCTCCTTCAACATCACCTTGCTGTGCCAGTGATACACATCCTCACGCAGTAGCGCCCGCACCGAATTCACCAGCCGCGCATTCGCCGAGATCGTCCCAAACACGTCATTGCTCAAATCCATCCACAACGACAGCTTGCTCGACCGCCCCTCCGCGTCGGGCATGTTCATCGTCTGCTTCACCCGCTCCCCGGATTCCACCTTCTTAATCAAAAGATCGATCACTTCCTTTGAGAAAAAATCGTCCACAATCACAAACCCATCCCGGTCATACGCCTCAACATGCTCACGCTTAATCATCACATCCTCCATAGGGGTGGCACACTGCATCCGTCCGCGCTTGCAGTGTGTCTTGCACGCGCCGACAATTGCGCCTGAATCCACTCAACTGTTCTTTTCCTCACGCCAGCCCAATCACGAATACAATCTATCCAGCCCCAAAAACCCTTCCATGGATTTTTCACCTCCACAAACATGGATATTTCCTCACAAATCTCCGCCCGCGACTACACCACCCCGCCCATCCCCATTCCCATCCCTGATGCGCCCCTCGCCATCTGGCCACGCCTCGCCGTCTGCCCCGTTGTCACTGCACCCCCGGGCCCTTCCACCGCCCAGAAACGCTTCATTCACGACTTTGAATTCGTCCTCCTCGTCCGCGGCAAAGGCTGGATCTGGTGGGAACCTCTCAACGCCTCCATACAACTCCTCCCCGGCGATGTCGTCTTCTTCCCCCCCAACATCACCCACGGCTGGGCCGCTGAAACAAACACCCACCTCGCCCTCCACTTCGACCTCCACGCAAACCCTGCCATCCAGGACATGAATGCCGTCCACAAACTCCCCCCCAAGGCCAAACCAAGTCCCACCAACCGCATCCCCGTCTTCTCTCTCAACATCGCCGGCGACACCCTCGCCATTCCCCTCGTCACCCACGCCCGCGATCCTGACGAATGGCGCCGCCGCATCATCCCCCTCGTCCACGCCTACCACGCCCGCACCCTCCACCACGGCAATTCCCAGCTCCTCGCCGCCGAAACCGTCGCCTGGGGCCTGCGCACTCTCGCCCACGACGCCGCACCCTTCTTAAACCAGCCAACCATCGACCCCCGCATCGCCCGCACGCTTCCTCTGGCCCAATCCGCCAAACCCGTCACCGTCGCCCATCTCGCCAAAGCCGCCGGCATGGGCGACACCGCCTTCCGCCACGCCTTCAAACAAGCCACCGGCCAATCCCCCCGCGACTACATCGAACACCACCGCCTCGCCCGCGCCAAGCAGCTCCTCCTGGAAACCACCCGACCCATCACCCACATCGCCCAGGCCTGCGGCTATCCTGACCCCTACCACTTCAGCCGCGTCTTCAAACGCATCACAAACGAATCCCCCCGCCAATTCCGCCAAGCCCGCCAAACCTGAAAATCCGGGTGGCACATTGCAGGCGTCCGCGCCTGCGATGTGTCTTGCTCGCGCCAACATCAACACCCACATTCCTCCTAAAACCCAATCCAAAAAACATCTCCCATCCGGTATCAAACATCTCCCCTCCCTCCCCCGGTTATCATATTGACCCCCTCGATATGGAGACTTCCAATGCCCGCTCAAATCAAACTATTCAACAAGCAGCGCCTTCTCACCCCCGGCCCCACCAGCGTCCCTGAGGAAGTCCTCCTTGAGATGGCCCAGCCCATCATCCACCACCGCACCAAGGCATTCCAGGCCTTTTACAAAGAACTCTGCGAACAGCTCCAGCGCCTCTACAAAACCACCGGCCCCGTCATGAGCATCGCCGGCTCGGGCACCACCGCCTTTGAAGCCGCGCAGATCTCCCTGGCCCGTCCCGGCTCCAAAGTCATCTCCATCGCCTCCGGCAAGTTCGGCGAACGCTGGCAGGACATCTATGACCAATACGCCAAGTCCCTCGACATCACCAACATCAAGATCAACGTCCCCTGGGGCTCCGCGCCCACTGCGGACACCGTCTCCCAAGCCTTGAAGGAAAACCCCGGCGTCAGCGCCATTGCGCTATGCCACTCTGAAACCGCCACCTCCTCCGCCTGCGATATCAAAGCCATCGCCGCCGCCGTGCGTGCCTTTGGTGATGAACCCCTCCTCCTCGTCGACGGCATCACCTCCGTCGGCGCCATGCCCGTCGAGATGGACGCCTGGGGCATCGACTGCCTCGTCACCGGCTCCCAGAAAGCCATGATGCTTCCCCCCGGCCTCGGCTATGTCGGCCTCGGCGCCCGCGCCCTCAAGCGCATGGAGGAAGTCAAAGCCGGCGGTTTCTACAACCTGGACCTCCGCCGCTGGTACAAGGCCTGGCAGGCAAACGACGTCCCCTTCACACCCCCCGTCAGCCTCATCCGCGGCCAGCGCGTGGCCCTCAAAATGCTTGAAGCCGAAGGCTACGACAGCGTCTACGGCCGCGTCGCCACCCTCGCCCACGCCACGCGTGAAACCTTCAAGGCCATGAACCTGAAACTCATCTCCACCTCCCCCAGCGATTCCTCCACCGGTGCCTTCTATCCCGTCCTTCCCACCCCCATTGACGCCAAGAAATTCCGCGCCGCCGTCCGCGACAACTTCGGCATCCACCTCGCCGACGGCCAGGACGGCCGCGGCGCAAAATGGGCCGCCACCTCCTTCCGCATCAGCCACATGGGCAACGTCGACGCCGGCGACACCCTCGCATGCCTCCACGCCGTCGAAGCCGAGCTCATCAAACACGGTCACAACATCCCCAAAGGCACCGCCCTCAAGGAAGCTGCCAAACACCTCTGATCCGAGACCAATCAAAAGAGCCCAACAAAAAAACCTCGTGCCGACGCACGAGGTTTTTTCTTAACTCTGAACTCTGGACACAGGACTCTGTACTCAGCCCCCCTCAATCCATCTTCGGCCTGATCACCTTCATCTTCTTCAATATCGGATAGTTCTCCCGGATGTGATGGCCCAGCCGCTGCCGCGCCAAAGCCCAATCCTCCGCGATCAGCGCTTCCAATATCCCCCGGTGCTCCGCCGCCGCCTCGCGTGTCGCATCCGCGTTTTGCGATTCCCAATTCGTGATCACCCGGAAGTAAGGCCCATGCCTCAGGAAAAAATCCTTGATGTATGCGTTATCCGCCAGATCCTGAAAATATCCATGCAGCCGGTCGTCCACGCGCACCGTCTCGTCGTACTGCTTGTTGCCTTCCAGCATCTCACCCAGCAATCTCTTATCCAGCTTCGGTCGGGCGATCTCCAGCGCCAGCAGTTCCATCGCCTCACGCACCCGCACAAAAGCATCCATGTCTTCCTGCCGGAACGGCCTGAGCCTCCAGCCCTGGCGCGGCACATGCTCAATCAGCCCCTCACCCGCCAACCGGCTGAAAATCTGCCTCAGCCGCGTTCCTGACACGCCATACTTCTGCGCGCTCTGTGTCTCACGCAGAAAATCCGCACGCCCCTGCAGGCTCTGCGTCACCAGGTCTTCAGAAATCAACTTGTAAAAATCCTTCGGCGGTTCCGGCGCGGTCAGCAGCCCCTTGTTTTTGACCTTCCCCGCCGCCTCGCTCGACACCATCAGCCGCCCCCCGGCCGTCTTCTTGATCACACCCTCGCGCACCAGCGTATTCACCGCCGCCTGCACAGGCGTGATGCTCACGTTGTAATGCTTGGCCAAGGCATGCAGCGTCAGTGGATCAGGCACGCTTTCGCCCTGCCCGATCCTCGAACGCAAATCTTTCGCAATAAATCCCGACCACGTCATGCACAAGATTCTAACAGGGGACACTCCATCGAGCCTAAAAGCCGCGGCGTTACTTTCCCCCCGCACTTATCCCTTATTCTTTATGCCTTTTCACTTTCCCCGCCCCTCACGGCTGAAACCCATAAATCCGCGCCGGGTCCACAGGGCAAAAAGAATAATCCATCACATTGAAATCCTTCTCCACCCGCGCAGCATACCCATACAGCGGCCCGCTCATCACCGTCCGCCGGTCAATAAACGCACCATGGCCGTCGGCAAACGATGCTGGCAGCCCTTCCCCTTTGTGTCGCATCACCTCTGGATTAAACAGCGTCTTGGAATACCACGGCGGCTCTCCCAGCGTTGTATAAGTCGCCGTATACACCACATAGACTGACCATTCGTTGGACCACGCCGTCACGTTGCAGATCGCCGTGATCAGACGGCTTGAATACTTCGTCGCCCTGAATCCCGTCCGCCGCTGCGGCCCGTAAGCCACCGTCCCGTTGTACGTCCCCGCCTGCAGGTAATGGTTAAACCCATACGTCGTCGTGGATGTCGGCCAACTGTTGTTGGTCTGTCCCGTGTAGTAATCATTCCCCGCGGAGTCCCAGTATTGCGAGGGGCCATGCGGGCATCCACCCTTGTTGGTGAACGCCGTCTGCTGTGAATACCCCCCATCCACGAAAATCTGCGGCCAGGATTTCGCCGTCACCTTCCCCGATACGTAATACTCCCGATTGTCCGAACAATACGCATCCACCGACGTATTCACCCCCCGCGCCCCCGCCATGCACTTGGCCCGGTACGCCACCTCCCTCGAACTCTGCAGAGATGGCAGCATCAGTGCGAGCAACACCGAAATAATCGCAATCACCACCAGCAGCTCGACAAGTGTAAACCCATTGCCGCCGCCACCCGCGCGCTTCATGTAAGCTCCAGCCATAACGCTCCCTTCGCCAATGACTCAATTTAAAACACCGGAATCAAGACAACCAAAACTGACATACCAGTTTAATCACCCGCTCCCTCCGTACAAGGATTTTTTTCACCCCTCTCGCCAAATTGACGCGCCCTACCATCAGCGGCATACTCCCTCACACCCTGACCAGTCCGCCAAACCATCAAACCAATTCCCAAAGGAACCACTCAATGGCTAAATACGACCGCATCGGCGTAGGCATCATCGGCACCGGCTGGGTCGCAGGCGCACACATCGACACCTTCCGCAAAGTCAAAGGCTGCGAAATCGTCGCCGTCTGCGGTCGCTCCACCGAAAAAGCAGCCGCAAAGCTCGCCGCTCACAACGTCATCGGCGGCACCCCTTACGACAACGTCAAAGAATTCCTCAAGCACCCAGGCCTCGATGTCGTCGTCATCTGCACCCCCCACCCCAATCATCCTGACGAAACCGTCGCCGCCGCCAACGCCGGCAAGCACATCGTCATCGAAAAACCCCTCGCCCTCGACCGCGCCGGCCTCAAGAAAATGCGCGCCGCCGTCGCCAAGGCCGGCGTCACCACCAGCGTCTGCTTTGAAGTCCGCTGGATCGGCCTCTTCCGCAACATCAAAGCCATGATGGCCCAAAACCTCATCGGCAACGTCTTCTACGGCGAATGCTCCTACTTCCACGGCATCGGCCCCTGGTACGGCCAATGGGCCTGGAACATCAAGAAAGACATCGGCGGCGACGCACTCCTCACCGCCGGCTGCCATGCCTTGGACGGCCTCATCCACCTTATGGGCTCAGAGGTCACCGAAGTCTCCGCCTTCTCCAACACCAGCCCCAACAACCCCCTCAAATACGAATACGACCCCAATTCCGTCGCCATCCTCAAATTCAAAAATGGTGCCATCGGCAAAGTCGCCACCAGCATTGAGTGCCGCCAGCCCTACCTCTTCCCCGTCCTCCTCCAGGGCGACAAAGGGACCATCTGGAACGATCAGGTCGCCACCACCGACTGGCCCGGTGTCCAGAAGGACAAATGGGCCAAAATCCCCGCCGCCCTCCCTGACTCCGGCGACGTCAACGACCACCCCTACCTGGGCCAGATGGAACACTTCGTCGAATGCCTCCGCGCAGGCAAACGCCCCACCAACGACCTGGAAGCCTGCGCCCACGTCCACGAAGTCGTCTTCTCCATCGCCGACGCCATCAAGACCGGCAAAGTCATCAAAATCAAATCCTGATCGGGTGCCACATTGCAGGCATCTGCGACTGCGATGTGTCTTGCTCGTGCCCACACACCTCTGCTCCCCCCCCTCTCCAGGCCCATCCCAGATGGGCCTGTTTCTTTACGCACACCAAATCTATACTCACCTAATCCCCATTCCGAGGCCCCCATGCCCACTCCCTCCCTCTTCACCAGTTCAATCCTCGCAACCCTCGCCCTTCTCTGCCTCCTCCTCTCAGGCGCAGGCCCGCAAGAAGCTGTCCCCGCCAATGTCGATCCCAAACCCGTAGAGCCCGCCCAAACCCAGCCCACGACGGCCCCCTCCACCCAGCCCGCCCGCCCAAAACTCAAATCCACCTTCTTCGGCACCGGTCACACCAATCCCAAGCGTACCGTCTACATGATTGACGCCTCCGGTGTCGTGTTCCAGACCTTGCCGTTTATTTGCATGGAGCTCAAGCGCTCCATCAATGAAATGAACAGCGACCAGGAGTTCACCGTCATCTTCTTTCAAGGCGGTTCACCGAGGGAAATCCCCCCACTGGGCCTGAAAAAAGCCGATAAGGAATCTAAAAATAAAGTCTTTAACTGGATCGATTCCAGCCACATCATCGCCCAAGGCGGCAACAGCCCCGCCAAAGCCATTGAACTTGCTTCCAAATATCAGCCCGACCTGATTTATCTCCTCTCCGACAATGTCACCGGTGAGGGGGCCAACCAGGTCAATCAGCAGGAATTGGTCCAAAAGTTCACCGAAGAAGCCGCCAAAAATAAAACCCGCATCAATGCCATCCAATTCCTCCATCCCGATCCTTTCACCGCGCTCGGCAAAAAATCCACGCTGCAACTGATCACCGAAAAAACCGGCGGTGTCTACCGCTTTATCGATGCCAAAGAACTCGGCATCGAATAACCCTCTTCCACCTCTTCGCTCTTCATCACCTGCCGGCCAGATCTCACATCCCTCCTCAACCTCCTCACAAACCTTCCCATCTCCAGCCACACCTCCACATAAAACTCTACATCACCCGCACCCAGCGCCTTCAATGCCGGCCGGTGGTTCACCCACAGCATCGTCCCCGCCGCCAGTCCGAAAAACCGAAACAGCGTCTCCCACACCACGCCGTACATCCCCCCCGCCTCCGCCAGTCGATCCCGGTGAAAGTTCACATGCCCCGCCTCATCCCGCAATATCAATCGACATACATCCTGAATGCATTTGTCCGGGCAATGCCGCTTCAAAAGCCGGTAATACGCCGTGCTCACAATCTCCGTTAAAAGCAGGATGTAAAGCTCAGCTCTTACCCCCGCCAATTTCCGCACCAGACAAAAACACGTAAACGACCAATGTCCCGTAATTGGCGTCCCTCCCATACGCTTCACCAGATTCCCCAGCAGCCGTGAATGCTCTTTTTCTTCCGCAAACCACAAATCCACCAACTCCTTCACCTGAGCACTCTGCCCGTCAAACCCCTTCCGGTCCCACGCAATCAGCG
This sequence comes from uncultured Phycisphaeraceae bacterium, assembly GCA_964527265.1. Classification (GTDB taxonomy): domain Bacteria; phylum Planctomycetota; class Phycisphaerae; order Phycisphaerales; family Phycisphaeraceae; genus CAZGOM01. The sequence goes on from CAZGOM010000044.1 coordinate 15,203, forward strand.
AAGCCGGACCGCCCCCATCCCCCAGATGAAACTGCTCCAGCGACCGAAGTACTTTTCCATATGCTTTCTTAGGCAAAGCCACGTCTGAACCCCACTCCGGCTCCCGCCGATTATCCTTGTTACCCCTGAAATACCCTGTCCATTTAGCTGAAATACGCTCCATACCTTCCTCCTTCTTATGTGCATTAACTTTGTGATACAAAGTATCATACGCGCCCAAAAGGAAAAGGTTCACGCAACGTGAACCTTTTCCGCAAATACCGATTTTCAGCTCTACTCTCTACTGTCTCAAATCCACTCTCTCTTTAACGTCCCAAGGCGTTAAAGCCCCACTTCCACCATCGAAAAATCATCCTCATACACCGTCTTGCTCATCAGCTCCTGCGTGTGCACAATCAATCGATCCATGTCATTCTGCCCGGCTTGCGCCTGCCCCAGGAACTGCACGAAATCCTTGTATCGCCACATCGCCCCATCAGCCTTTAAAATCTCAAACACGCCATCGCTGTACACCATCAAACGGTGTCCTTCTGGAATCGTCATTTCCGCCTGCTTGTACGCAATCGATGGAATCGCCCCTACCATCGGACCCTGTGAAGGCAGTTCCACCGGAGCGCATGTCTGCCCCAGCGGCGCAAGCAAAAGCGCCGGCGGATGCCCCCCGCCGGACCAAACCATCCTCCGGCTCGACGGGCTGTACACCCCGTACCAGATGGTGAAATACATGTCGTTCTGCTCTTCCATCTTGAACGCTTCGTTCAAACCTGACAGCACTTCTCCGGGCTTCCTGAAATCCGTGTTCGGCAGGCTCTGGCTCCGCAGCACATTCATCGCAGACACCGACAGCAGCGCCGCGCCCACCCCATGCCCGCATACATCCAGCAGGTAGATCACGAAATGATCCGGGTCAATCCAGTGATACCCAAACGAGTCTCCCCCCAGGCTATCGCACGGCACAAACCGCCAATCCGCCTTCACAGGCTTCTCAGCAGGCTTAGGCAACAACGACATCACATAGTTCGACGCCTGCGTAATGTCCTCCGCAAGCTGCTTCTGACTCGCCTGCAAGTTCCGGTACGCCTCGTCACGCTGCAGCAGGCTGATAAACCCGCGCGAGTGGTAACGGATGCGTGCGATCAGCTCGATCCGGTCCGGCAGCTTCACCAGATAATCGTTGGCCCCGGCCGCAAATGCTTCCGCCTTCGTCTTGGGCTCTTCCTTGGATGACAGCACAATCATCGGGATCTGCGCCAGTTCCGGCGTTGCACGCACCTGGCTCACCAGCTTCAGCCCGTCGATCTGCGGCATCACCAGATCCTGCAGAATGCACGTCGGCTTCAAACGCTTGGCCGTCTCGATCGCCTGCGTCGGGTCTGACAAAAAATGAAACGTGATGTCCTTTTCCGGCGCCAGCATGCGGCGCACCGCTTCTCCGATGATCGCCTGGTCATCGATCAAAAGCACTGTCACCGCATGGTCGGAATAGCCGGTACTGATTGGCGTTGGGGCTGCGGTCATTGAAGAGGAATCCTTGGTAGAGCCGGAAGATGCTCGACGATGGCCTGCGGGATCCGGGTCAACGCGAGGACCTGGACCGCGGCGTTTAATTCGGCTGCCGCCTTGGGCATGCCGTACATGATCGAAGAAGTCTTGTCTTGCGCTATCGTATGCCAACCCGCGTGCCGCAACCTCAGCAGCCCGTCGGCCCCGTCACGTCCCATCCCCGTCAAAAGCACGCCCACCCCTGAGACCGGCGCCCCCAGCAACGACTTGAAAAACACGTCCACCGACGGCCGATAAGGCATCTCGCGCGGCACAGGCGTGTAGTCAAACCGCCCCGAAGGCAAAAGCACCAGGTGATCGTCCGTCGCCGCCAGGTACACCCGGTTGGGCTCCGGCTTCTCTCCCTGCACCGCCACACGCACATCATGCCCCGTGTTCTTCTTCAACCACGCCGCCAGCCCCGGCGCAAACTCCGCACCAATGTGCTGGATGATCACAATCGGCGCCCCCACCTTCGGCAATTGCGCCAGCACCTGTGAAATCGCATCCGGCCCCCCCGTCGACACCCCGATGGCTACGATCGGCTGCCGCTTGTCGTCCGCCTCCGTGGGTGCGCCCGACGCCGCCAGCGGCTCCGCCGGCTGGTGCCGATAGCCGATCAGCCGCTCCACCGTCCTCATCTTCTGCAAAAACGGCTCCGCACCCTCCAACTCTCCCTTGGAGCCAAGCACCGGCGTATTCACTGCGTCCAGGGCCCCGTGCCCCATCGCTTCATACACCTTTGCAAAGTTCCCCGTCACCGTCGCCGTCACCACAAGAATGGGACAAGGGCTCTCCGCCATGATCTTGCGCGTCGCTTCCACCCCATCCATCACCGGCATGATCAAATCCATCAGGATCAGATCCGGCTTCTCCTGCTTGCAGCGCAAAACCGCCTCGCCCCCATCCTTGGCCACCCAGGCAACTTTATAGCCCGGGACCGAGATGATGGTCCTTCTGAGCGCCTCCACGGCGATCATCAGATCGTTGACGATGGCGATCTTCATGCTTCCGGTTCGCCGATGAGGTCCCTGACCATGTTAATCAGTGTCTGGTCGTGAAATGAGCCCTTCGTGAGGTAGGCATTCGCTCCCGCCTCAAGCCCCTTAAGCCGGTCTTCTTCCCGGTCCTTATATGACACAATCATAACCGGAATCTGTTTCAGTTTCGGGTCCGCCTTGATCGTCGCGACCAATTCCAGCCCCGTCATCCGCGGCATGTCCACATCGCTGATCACCAGATCAAAGTGCCCGTCCCGCACCGCATTGAGCCCATCCACCCCGTCCACCGCGATCTCCACCTGATAACCACGATTCTCCAGCAATTTCCTTTCCACCTCGCGAACCGTGATCGAGTCGTCCACCACCAGCACCCGCTTATGCCGGATCGCGCTCGCCAGCAGACCCGTTTTCACCGCCCCCAGACGCCCGCCATGCAGCAGTTTGTCGATCGAACGCAGCATGTCGTCCGTATCGATGATCAAAAGCGGGCTTCCGTCCTCCATCAGCGCCGCCGCTGCGATATCCGGCAGCTTCCCTAGCCGCGGGTCCAGCTTCCTGACCACAAGGTCCTGCTCACCAACGAACTTGTCCACCACCAGCCCATAAGGCTGGTTCCGGTCGCTCACCACCACCACGCACAGCTTCCCCTTAGGCTCAGGTGAGTCAAATCCCAGCACTTGCGCTCCGGGAATCAAACCGATGTTCACACCGTCACGGCTGTAGCTCTGCCGGTTCTCGATCCGCGTCACCTCGTCCACGTTCAAATGCTCCACCCGGTCGATGCGCGTCATCGGAAATGCATAGGGCTCGCCGGCGATGTCCACCACCACCGCGCGAATCACCGACAGCGTGATCGGCAGCGTCAGCGTAAATGTCGACCCCTTCCCAAGCTGCGAAATCACACGAATCGTCCCCGAAACCTCCTGCACAAACGTCTGCACCACGTCCAGCCCCACCCCACGGCCGGAAATCTCCGACACCTTCTCTGCCGTCGAAAACCCCGGCAGGAACATGAAGTCGAACAACTCGTTGTCTGACAGGCTCGCCGCCACATCCTGCGGCACCATCCGCTTGGCGATCACCTTCCGCCGAATTGCCTCCGGATCGATCCCTTTTCCGTCGTCGGAAATCGTCACCGTCAACATCCCCGCCCAGTGCCGCGCCTCCACTGTGATCGTCCCCACCTCCGGCTTGCCCCGCAGGCGGCGCTCCGCCGGCACTTCCATCCCATGGTCAATCGCATTGCGCACCATGTGGTTGATCGGCGCTTCGATCCGCTCCAGGATGTCGCGGTCCACCTGTGTCCGGTCCCCTTTGATGACCAGCTTCACCTTCTTGTCCAGTTTGCGGGCCAGATCCCGCACCGTCCGCGGAAACCCGCCCACGCCATCGGAAAACGGCCGCATGCGGCTTGCGATCGCCTCGCTGTAAAGCCGGCTGGCCAGGTCATCGGTCTTGCGCGCAAAGCCTTCCAGCCGTTCAAGCTGCCCCATCAGGTTTTGCCGCGCATTCTTGGCGATCCCCTGCGCATCACGTGTGATCGCCAGCAGTGAATCCGCATTGGCGCCCATCTCTATCGAGTCCTGAAGGTGCTCCAGCACAGTCGAAAGACGGTTCTGCTGCCGTTTCAAGTGCAAAAGGGATTCGATCAGCGGCCTGAAACGCCGTGTATCCACCATCGATTCCCCGGCCAGACCCATCAACCGGTTCAAGTTCTCCGCCGAAACACGCACCACACGGTCGTCGCTTCCCGTACCGCCGGATGAAGCCGGTGCCGTTGTGGTGGTCGCAGGTGCTGCAGCAGCCTTTTCCGCTGCTGGCGCCGGTGTCGGCGCGGGCGCTTGCGTCGGCTGTTCAGTTGCCGTTTGAGCGGCCGCACCTTTAGGCCCCGGTGCTTCTTTCCCCGCCTTAATCTGCTTAAACACCCCCACCAATTCCGATATCTCATCCGCATGGGCCGCCAGCCAGCTCGGCAAGCCCGCGTCCGTCTGGATTGAAATCTGCTCCAGCCGGTCCACGCCCTTCAACAGCCAGTCGATCGCACGCGGCGTGATCTTCACACCCCCTGCCTGCGCCCCCGCAAACACATCCTCCATTGCATGCGCCAGCTCCACCGCCGTGTCCAGCCCCACGATCCGCGCCGCACCTTTGATTGAGTGCGCGCTGCGCATCAGCGGTTCGATCAGTTTGATGTCCCCCGGGCTCTCTTCCAGCGACACAAGCCCCTTATTGAGGGTTGTCCCGTGCTGCTGAAGCTCGGCCCTGAATAGCTCCATCATTGAAAATCCGCCCAAGTCCTGGGACGGCGCGATGATCGGTTCAGGCGCCGGTTCCGCAACTGGCGGCGGTGCATTTCCCCCGCCCTTAGCCGTTGCTCCGCCGCTCGCGCCAGACGCGCGTGCCCGCTCGCTCACGGGCTCTTTACCCGCCTTGATCAATTGATACTGCCACACCAGCGCCTGGATCGGTTGCCGGTTTTCTTCCTGCCATGCCGGCAAATCCGCTTCCGCAACCTTTGAAAACCGGTCGATCCAATCCACCCCCTGGAAAAAACAGTCGATCGCCCCCGCCGTCACCGTCGTCTTCCCCTCCTGCGCGGACACAAACGCATCTTCCATCGCATGCGCAAGGTCCACCGCCAGGTCCAGCCCCACGATCCGCGCCGCCCCTTTGATCGAGTGCGCGCTTCGCATCAGCGGCTCAATCAGTTTCACATCCGACGGCGCCTGCTCCAACGCGATCAGCGCGTCGTTCATCGACTGGGTGTTCTGCTCCACCTCCGCCTTGAACAGGTCGAACATCGAAAATCCCGATAAGTCGCCTGCGCTCATGTCAGGCTCCTGTGTAAGGCCGTAAACAGCAGCTTGGCATCGATGTAGTCAAGCTGCCGCCCTTCCCATTTGATCACGCCTTTGGTCATCGCGTTGTGCGCACGCGCCACCGTCACCGGCGCAAGGGAAACATCCTCGGGCACAAAACGCAGCACTCCCACCACCTCATCCACCGGGAACACCCACGGCCCGCGTGAATCCGCCAGCATCACCAGCCGCGGAAATACATGCCCCTTCTTCTCATCCCGCTTCTTGTGCGTCCCCTCCTGCACTTTCATCAATCCCGTCAGCGAAGCGCACAACCTCAATTGCCCGCGAATGTTCACCACACCCAGGAACACCGGATTGGTCCGGTGCGGTACACGATGGATCGGCCGCGGCTCGGTGATCTCCACCAAAAGCGCGATGTCCGCCGCCAGCCACAACCCCGCCACCTCAAACACCAGCACCGAAAATTGATCCTGCGCCATCGCAGGCGTCGGCGACGCCACACGCTCTTCCCACTCCGCCAGGTACTCCGCCGTCGTCGGGCGGTTTAAAAGGCTCTTACGCACCTCGTCCAACTGGCGAGGCGACATCGTCCGCGCATTGGGCGTCACCCGCGTCACCGATTTCTTGTTGTGCTCACCCTTCTCGCTCATATATTCCACATTTGGTCTGCTGCTTTACCCTCTCATGATCCATTTTCTATTGCGGTCCACCGCAATAGACCCTAGACCCCGGCCCCTCCTCGCCTTTTCCCTTGCTCGCGCACACCGCTGATCGCTTCCGACGCCCGTCGATTGTAATTCAGCGCGCCCGTCGCATCCCCACGCCTTTGCGCCAGAAGCCCCAGATGCACCAATGCTTCATAATGCCTGTGATCCAGGTACAGCGCTTTTTCATATGCCCTCTGCGCCCGCTCATGATCCCCCAGCGCCTCATGAACCACCCCCAGCAGCACATACGCCTCTACATCCGGGCCAGACCGCTGCAGCGTCGCCTCACACACTAAAAGTGCGTCAGCAAGACGCCCCGCATCCGCCAGTTGCCGCGCCTGGGCCACCGTCGGTCCGCCTGGTGGCGTTACAGGGCCCGCCGGTGCCGGCAAGGCTGACGCCGCAGCAGGTGCAGCCGGGCGCGCAGGGCTTGCCGGTCCTGATTTGCTCACAGATGCCGCAGCAGACCCCTTCCCATCATCCAGCGCCGGAAACACACCCGAACCGGCCAGCGCGCGGTAAGCGCCAGTCTTGTATCCAAACACGGATTTTCCCGGCGGCCCCACCGTCGGCATCGGGGCCGGCATCGGCGAAGGATCCCGCGCATAGTCCGGGTCAAAACGATACCCAAAACTCTGCGACTGTCCCGCCGGTCGGAAACGCCCATCCAAAAGCGCGAAATTTTCTGAATGTCCCGAAAACACCAGTCCGCTCGGCTTCACGCTCATCGCGATCAGCCCCGCAAGCTGCTTGCGCGACACTGCCGCCAGATAAATCATCACATTTCTTGAAAATACCACGTCGTACCGCTCCGCCGGCGGCGGCGCTCCCATCGTCAGCAGATTCGCCTGCCTGAAATGCACCAGCTTTTTGAGCGCGTCATTCACCACGAACAGCTTTCCCCGTAAATTGATGTACCGCTCTTTGTTGGGGATCGATTCCCCGCGAAAAGAATGTGTCCCGTACGACGCCAGCTTCGCCAGCGCAATCGACTGCACGCTGATGTCCACCGCGTCAATCCGGATCTGCGCAGGTTTAAGCCCCGCCTCCAGCAGGCAAATCGCCGAAGACCACGCCTCTTCCCCCGTCGAACACGGCGCGCTCAACACCTTAAACACCCCATTTCCCTGCCCGTTTTTCGCCAGCCAAGCTTCCGCATGCTGCGTCAAAAGCTCAAACGACTTGGGATATCGGTAAAACCAAGTCTCAGGGACAACCAACTCCTCCACCAGTTCAGAACTCTCGGCAGGATCGGCAATCACCCGCACCGCATACTGCGACGCCGATATCAACCCCAGGGCCCTAAGCCGCCGCGCCACCGCCGACTCAATCATCGCCGGCCCCAGAACATCCGGGTCCATGCCATAGCGCTCGCGCAGATGCTGCTCCAGAATGGGATGCCGTGTCGCCATCAGTAAACCGAAATGATCCTCAGTAAGTGCGCCAAATCCTCAAGCAACTTTCAATTCCAAATTCTATTCACCAGTAACCCTGATCCTCGACCGGGGACTCGGGACTCTCTTCAAACCACTCCCTCCTGCCCTGCGCGTGAAAACAGCAATTCCCTTGCTTCAGGCGTCAAAATCTCATGAACCTGAATAAACTGCAGCATTTCCCCGCGGTACTTGTAGAGCTTCCCCAGGTACCGTGCGTCAGGCAGCAGGATCCCATCGAATTTCGCTGCAGCCTGCGGGTCAAACTCGCTGTAGCTCACCACTTCCTGCGCCAAAAGCGCCAGCATCGCGGATTTGCCCTCCTCCAGCGGATAGCGCACCACGATCAGCCGCGTGCTGAAAAGCTCCGGTGAACCCTGCCCCGCGATCAACATGCACAAATCCACCACAGGCACCACCTGCCCGCGATAAGCAATGGTCCCCGTCACATACCCGGGCGCACGCGGAATCGGCTTGGGCCGCAAACCCGGAATGCACTCCACCACCTGCCCGCACGGCAGAGCGTAGAGTCCCTGATCAGCCTTGAATATCAATATCAGCATTCCGTCTTCTTCTCTATCTCTCTCAACTTGGAGAGAGGTCTGGTGTAAGGATGTTCCTAATCTCTTCTGGACTCTCGAATATTAAAAAACACAAAACACCTCTCTATTGGCTTAGCTTGAACCGTTCGATCTCCTGCTTCAGCAGCGAAATCGCCTCACGCAGTCCTTGGGTCGCGCTGTTGAACTCCTGCAGCGACCCGATCGTCTGACGTGCGCCATTGGTCAATTGCAGCATCGCATCGTTGATCTGGTGGGCTCCCTGCGACTGGCTCTGCATCCCTTCGGTCACTTGGTCGAACCGGCGGGTCAGCGTCTGCACGCTTTCTATGATCTGCGCCAGTTGCGCGCTGATCCCCGCAACATCGTCCACGCCTTTGCGCACCTGCTCGGAGAATTTGTCCATCTCCATCACCCCGGCACTTACCGCCGTCTGCATCTCCTTGACCATCTGTTCGATGTCCAGCGTCGCCACGCCCGTCTGGTCGGCCAACCGCCTGATCTCGCGGGCCACCACCAGGAAGCCCAGGCCATATTCTCCAGCCTTCTCCGCTTCGATCGCCGCGTTCACGCTGAGCAGGTTCGTCTGGTCGGCCACCTTGGTGATTGTCGTCACCACCATCGTGATGTCCGCAGCCTTGTCGTTGATCGCACCCAATTTGCTGGAAATCGTCTGCGTCGACTGCGTCAACTGCCGCATGGTCGAGTCCATGCCCGACAACCCTGAACGGCCTGACTCCGCCAGTTCCGCCGTGTTGGTCGCCACTGTGTTCACATCCGCCATCGTCTGCACCAGGTCCTGCCCCGTCGCCGAGATTTCCTTCACGGCCGCCGCGATCTGGCTGGTCGATGCCCCAAATGAATTGATTGCCCCTTCCTGCTCCCGGCTGGTTGCCGAAAGCTCCGTCGCCGTCGATGTCAGTTTAATGCTCGCCTGCTTCACCTGGCCCACCAGTAGATTCAGGTTGTCGGTCATCATCCTCAGTGCATCCAGAAGCACTGCCGCCTCATCGCGCCCCGTCACGTGCACCTTCACTGACAAGTCGCCCAGGGCCACACGCCGCGCCGTGTCCACTGCCAGACCGATGCGGCGGGTAAGGGTATCGGCGATCCAGATCAACAGCATCACGATCACAAGCAACCCGAGCCCTGCAATCAGCAGCACCCGGTAGATCCGGTTGTACACAGGCTGGAACACCGCATCATGGTCTACAAGCAGCATCACCTGCCAGTTTCCCGTCGGCACCACCGCGCTCACCATATAGGCCGTCTTGTGCTCTGTTTCCCCCTCCTTGCTCTTCACCTCATACGCCACGCGCCGATGCTCGCCGTTGTCGCGCCGACCATGCATCTCCTCCACATGCTTCTTGAACGGGTCGGGAATCGCTGAGATCGGCGTCGCTCGCGGAATCTGCGAATTTGTCGACGCGATCACACGTCCCATATCGCTCAAAAGCAGGATATCCGTCCGCGAATCCTTCATCCGCGCCACCTGATCGGTCAAATACCCCAGTTCGCGGTCCACCCCAGCGATCCCCTTGAACTGGTTGTCGATCACGATGGGAAACGTCTGCTCCACCATGAACACGCCTTCGTATTCATACGGCTCAGTCACCAGCGCAATAGGCTTGCCCTTATCGTTAAGCGCCTCAAACATCTGCTTATTGCGCCGGTAGTACATCCCCTCCCACGGCGCCGCAACCAGGTTCTTCTCCATGTTCTGCAGCGGCTCACAATAAAGCTTGTCCGAATCCACTCGCACGCGATCTCTATGCCAGTAAGGCAAAAACCGCCCCCTCTCATCCGTGTATAACTTTTCAAAGTAGTTATTCGGATTGGGTTTCTCCGCCAGATTTTTCAACGTATTCACATTCAACGCCAGGGTCGACCATGCCAGGTCCTGCCCATCCGCGTTTGGCTCATACCCGAAATATGCCCCCGTAAACTCCGGGAAAGCCTCCAGCACATTGCGCGCGAAGGCAATCGACTCTTCTCGCTTGCCGAACAAACCGTTTCGCTGGCTCAATGCCATCGACTTGGCCACGCTCACTGCCTGCACGTTATCCCGGTCGATCTGCAACGCTATCGATTTGGCCTGCTCTGTCACGTCATGCTCTATGTCCAGCGCCATGTCCTCGTACATCAGATACGAGGTATACCCCACCACACCGGCCAGAATCAGGGTCACCGGCAGCACCGCATAAGCGATCATCCGGAAACGCAGGCTGTGGAAAAATCCAATCTTGAGTTTGGCCATCGTCTTGACGTCCCGATTTGCAAATGAGAAACCGCCCGCCTCGCGCACGGCAAGCCACCACAGCATACCTTCCCACAACCCAAAAAGGGCCTAACACCCTGTCGACAAAGGAGCTGATGCGCACACCAGACGCCTGCACAGAAAGCCATACCGCACATCCACTGCCGCCCCCCAACTACCCACCGTGCCTTTTCAACAGCCAGACGAAACCGCAAATTCAATGCAAATTTCCCCCAAAACCCATTCCAATCTCCAGGGCTCCCGCCGCGCCTCCACTTTAATTACACTGAAATTGACTCAAAAAATACTGAACATTAAGTCAAATTTCTCTCGACTTTCCCATCCATTTATCTAACATGGCAGGACGGAAACAACTTTTTCCCTCATTTCGTTTTACTTTTTTTATCTCTTTTAAGTCGCAAGGACTAAGCCATGAACGCTTCGTACCACGCCCATTCGTTCAACCGCGCTTTTTCTCTGGTCGAACTGCTGGTTGTCATCGCCATTATTGGCCTGCTCATCAGTCTCCTCATCCCCTCCCTCGCCCAGGCGCGTGCGCGCTCCGAGGAAATAAAAGACATCTCCAACATCCGCCAGGGCTCCTACCACTTCCTCACCTATTTCAATGACTTCAAGACCTACATGCCTCCCCTTGGCGGCGCCTGGGGCTATAACTACGGCTCCTGGTACACCAACCTCCGCCCCTACGTCACGCTCGGCAAACCCGCCAGTTCCACCTTTGAATATCGCAAGGACAAACCCTTCGCCCTCCTCTGTGAATCCAGGGTAACCGGCCAACAGGCCGGCACACTTGACCGCTCCCTCTACGCCACAAACTGGGTCCTCCGCTACCGCGATTGGAATAACACGTCCACTTCCTACCGCGTCGAGGAACTCCAGAATGTCAGCAGCACAGGCCTCCTCATGTGCAACGGCTGGGTGGGTGATTCCATCTACTGGATGACCATCCCCGCCTACATCGCGCCTCAATACACCAGCGCCAGCGGCAACCAAATCTACTACTCCGGTCAGCATCGCGGCCTGGGCGGCAGCGTCTCTTACCTCGACGGACGCGCCGAGTTCGTCCGCTTCGGCAAAGAGGTCTACAACGATTACGCAATGTCCACTGCCAGCGCCGAAGCCTGGTCACCCGCCATCCCCTGGGTCCATCGCAGCTTCTGGGGCAAAACCAACAACAACGTGTGGCTCCAGGCCCAATACAAATACAACGACTAAGCGCCCACGCCACCCATTGCGATCCAGCCCGCATTCACAGATGCCACCGGTCGGATTCTGATCAGACCCGTGTTTTGCACCCCTATATCTTTTGCAATTCCACCTCCTCCCACCCTTTGAACCTCTCCCCCCATCAAGGCCCTTCTGGTCTTAAACGCTGTCTACTGATACAACCTCTCTCATGCCCCCCGCCGCCCAATCCTGGCTTACCCGCCGCTTCGCCGCCTTCGTCGATGCGTCCCGCGGCTTAACCTACCTCGTCCGCAATGAACCACCCATCTGGGTCCACCTCACCGACGGCATCATCACCGTTTCATTCGCCCTGTTCCTCCATGTCAGCCCCATCGAATGGGCCATCCTCGTCCTGGTCCTCGCCTCCTGCTGGACCGCCGAAGCCTTCAACACCGCCATCGAAAAACTCTGCAACGCCCTCCATCCCGGCCACAACCCCCAGATCGGTCTTGTTAAAGACATCTGTGCCGGCGCTGTCCTCATCATCGTCGTCGCCAACCTCATCGTCACCAGCATCATCTTCCTCCCCAAACTCTATGCCCTGCTTTGGGTAAATTGACCAGCTCAATCTCCAAACCGGAAACACCGATGACCAGCCCCCAAACCAAACTTACAGACCACCTCGCCGCTTTCAAAAATGGCGACCGCCCCATCACCCTCGTCGCCTTCGGCGACAGCGTCACCATGGGCTACACAGCCTCTGGCGTCATCGAACACGAAAACGTCTACCACGCCCGCGTTCAGCGCCTCCTTCACAAGGCCTACCCCCACAGCATCGTCAACGTCATTAACGCCGGCGTCGCTGGCGGCCAGGCCCCCTCCGGCCTCAAACGCTTTGACCGCGACGTCCTCTGCCACCAGCCCGACATCCTCCTCATTGCCTTCGGCTTAAACGACGCCCACCGCTACCAGGACGGCATGCAGCCTTTCAAAGACGCTCTCACCGAATTCATCCGCCTCGCCCGCGCCGCCGGCACCCGCTGGCCCGTCCTCATCACCCCCCCCTTCATGGCCAACGCCGACAACATCCGCATCTCCGACACCGACCGCCGCCACGTCCCCGCCTTCACCAAACCCACTCTCGGCCCAAGCCTCGATTCCTACGCCCAGGCCGTCCGCGACATCGGCGCGCAAACCAACACCCCCGTCGCCGACGTCCACGCCCGCTGGGTCGCACTCGCCCACTCGGGCACCGACATCCACACCCTCCTCTCCAACGGCTTAAACCACCCCACCGGCGAAGCCCATAAAATCCACGCTTCCGCCATCTTTGAAACCCTGATGGCCATCTAAGACTCGGCTGACCCCATTCCATTTGAGTGACAAACGCTGCGCCGCACGCCCAGTGGGTCTTATTCTATGCACACTTAAAACCCGACAACCCTGTTTCCTCCACCCTTTGAAACATCCAGACTTCTCACCTCGCACATTTAGCATTTCTAAATATCCCCCACCTGGTAGGTCGTAATTCATCCTTATTTTTAAGCCTTTTCTCGCATCCAAACCCCACACAACCCACCCCATCTGCCCTACACTTCCCACCATGTCTCCCCTCGTCTTCATTCTCCTCACGCTCCTCTGCTCTGTCTTTGCCGGTCTTTTCGGCTCACTCGTCGGCTTGGGCGGCGGCACCATCGTGGTCCCCGTCCTCACCCTCCTGATGGGCGTCGACATCCGCTACGCCATCGGCGCCTCCATCATCTCCGTCATCGCAAATTCCTCCGGCGCAGGTGCTGCCTACCTCAAGGAACACCTCGCCAACATCCGCCTCGGCATGTTCCTCGAGCCGGCCACCACCGCCGGCGCCCTCACCGGCGCCATCCTCGCCAGCCACCTCTCCGGCGCATGGCTCACCGTCGGTTTTGGGGTCTTTCTCATCCTCATCACTGTCCTCATGAGCCGCCACAGACACACAGAAATCCACGACGCCCACCCGCCAGACAAATTGGCGCAAAAACTCCAGCTCTCCAGTTCCTATTTCGATAAGTCCCTCAACCGGCAAGTCGCCTACAACGTCACCAATTCACCCCTGGGCCTCTTACTGAGCCTCATGGCCGGCATCATGTCCGGTCTCCTGGGTGTCGGCGGTGGACCCCTCAAAATCCCCGCCATGACCCTCGCCATGCGGGTTCCCCTCAAAGTCGCCTCCGCTACAAGCAACTTCATGATCGGCGTCACCGCCGCCGCCACCGCCGGCGTCTACTTCTCCCGCGGACAGATCGACCCCTACATCGCCGCTCCCGTCGCCGTCGGCGTCATGCTCGGCTCAATTCTCGGCGCTCGCATCATGCAACGCATGCGAAATGACCACCTCCGCTGGGTCCTCATGGCCGTCCTCCTCATCATCGGCATCCAAATGATCCGAAAAGGCCTCGCATGACCCCCCAGACACCACCTCCATCAAATCCCGATCCCACCCCCCACGACCAAGCCACCGAAAAAATGGAGCTCGCCCTCGGCATGCTCCTCCGCGCCGGTGTCGCGCTCAGCATCGCCCTCATCCTCCTGGGCCTCCTCGTCAGCTTCATCCGCCACCCAAACTTCATCTACGACCAGCACATCCTTCACACCCTCGTCACGCCCGAAGCCCAATTCCCCAACACCGTCCCCGGCGTCTTCCAGGGCCTCGCCACCATGCCCGGCCGCGCCATCATCGACCTGGGCCTGCTCGTCCTCCTCGCCACCCCCATCCTTCGCGTCGCCGTCAGCGCCATCGTATTCGGCCTCCGAAAAGACTGGCCCTTCGCCTTCCTCACAACCTTTGTCTTCTTGACCCTCATCCTCTCCTTGCTCTTGGGCAAATCCGAATAAAAAGAAAAAGGCGCCCTTAAAAAAGAGCGCCTTTTCAAAATCTTCACTTCAAACTTCTTTCTTCAAACCTCTCACTTCAAGTCTGCCCGATCGTCACATTCACAGGCACCGGCTGCGGACGCACCGCATGGCTCGGCTCAATCGCCACTTGAAGCGGACGACGCAAGCCACCCTTGGGCGGCATCCCATCGCGCTCAACGATCTTCTGGATTGCCATCACCCCTTCAATAAGGGTTTCAGGCCGCGGCGGGCAACCCGGCACATACACATCCACCGGAATAAACTGATCAATCCCCTGCACCACCGCATACGTATCAAACACCCCGCCCGTCGACGCGCACGCACCCATCGAAATCACCCACTTGGGCTCGGTGATCTGCTGATAAATGCGCTGCAGCACCGGCAGCATCTTCACCGACACGCGCCCCGCCACAATCATCAGGTCGCTCTGGCGCGGAGAAAACCGCATCACTTCCGCGCCAAAACGCGAAAGGTCATAACGGCTCGAAGCCGTCGCCATCAGCTCGATCCCGCAGCACGCCGTCGCGAACGGCATCGGCCACAGAGAGCTTTTCCTCGACCAGCTGATCACCTTGTTCAACTGCGTCGTCAACACAAAATCATTCGGCATCGCCGCTTCAATACCCATGTTCCACCTCTAAACCGGCCGCACAAGCCGGGAATGCGTTTCATCTCGACGCATCATTTTAGGTCAAACCCTGACCCGACGCCAACCCATCCAACTCTTTAGACCCCTGTTCCCGCTATCATCTCCACCTTCAATACATCCATTTAATCCCCTTCACTCTTCTTCCAGGGCCTCACCATGCCTCGTTACACCTTCATCGTCCCCTCTCCCAAACATCTTGATTCGATCCAAAGCCTGGCCCCCAAGTTCCGTCTCTGTCCCTCTGATCACACACAGGGGCCGCTGTACAAGATTGCCCTCTGTGTCCAACGAACCTGGCCCCTGGAAAAATCGCAAAAGACCACGCACAGCGTCGTTCCAAACGATAGCTATCGCCTCTACCGGCTGGAGATTGAATCGGATGCCCCCACCATTCTTCCCAGCTTCGATCCCGCCGCCATCCTCTCTTACATGAAAGAACGCTCCATTGCGGCCGGAACCACGGGCTGGATCACCTTCGTCGTGGAGTCCACCGCCAAGGCCAACAATTTTTTCCAAATCCGCGTCATGAACTGGCGCGAAGCCAAGGTCGAAATCGCAGTTGGCTTGCCCAAATCCTTTCTCGAGCGCCCTATGGACGGCCAACAAGCCGCCATCGCTCCTATCTTGCATGCACTGGGCCACACCATTAAGCCCGAACAAATTATCATCACCCCGACACCCAGAGGCTCTGCCGATGTCACCGTCGCCGGCAAAACCTATTCCACACCCGCGAATCGCCCCAATGTCGGCCTCACCCTCGAGTTTTCGCCTGACATGCTCGCCTCTAAAAAGAATGCCACCCTTTTCGATTTGTTTGAGGCCTTGGGCCCCGCCATCGTCCAGTGCCTGGGTCCCATTGCCCGCAAACCCGTTGCCTTGACCTGGAATTCATCCTTTCGCTGCAACACCGAAGCCGAAAAACAAACCGCCTCCAGCGAACTCGACAAACTCCAATCCCTGAACCTCGGTCCCGTCGCCATCGGGATGATCGGCAACACCCGCTCCAACACCACCCCCTTCGATCTTCTGGACGTACTTAAAGGCCAGCCCAATCCCGCACCGCTGGACATCGACGCTGGGCGGGCCTCCGGCAGCTGGCGCAGCAGCGACAACGTAAAATTCCCCCTCTCCGGCTATTACTCCCTCGCCCTCAACGACGGCGTCGTCCTCTTCCAGATCGAATGCGCCAAAAACCCCACCCCTCTCTTTGTCGACCACTTGAAATTCATTCCATATGAGAAGCCCAAGCGCAAAAAATAAACGCCATAAAATAAGCTTCAATACGATCTCGCTTGTGACTGCCGATTGTTTTTTTCTTAACGTTTCGCTTTTCCCTCACACCCCACCGTCACCTCCAGCGCCCGCAATCCATCCTCAAACCCCGTCCCCAAACACCGCCCCGCCGCGATCCCCTTCAAAAACAAATCAAGCTGCGCCTTCCAATCCTGCCCAAACGGCTCCACCGCTACACGCTTTTCCCCCCGCGTATGCGTCATCACCCCGCCCCCTGAAAACAACGCCTCAAACTTCCCGTTTGGCCCCACCGCCGTCACCTTGTTCACCGGCAGCACCGGCAGCAGCCACCCGATGTTGATCTGCAGCACCGACCCATCCTCGTGCGTCAGGTTCAACACCCACACATTCGGCCCTTCAAACCGCTTGTCCGTCGTCACACCCTGCGCGCTCATCTTCACAAACCGCCCATCATTCCATACCCTGCAAAAATCCACCACATGCGATCCCTCATGCGTCACCGCGGAGCTCTTCTTCAAAATCCCCATGAGCCGCGCCAGGTGTTCCGTGTTGGATTCATCCAACCGCTCATCAAACACATCCACCCGCACCACATTTGGATATCCCACCGCCCTGATCCCCGCTGCTACATCCCGCACAAACCCGGCATACCGAAACACAAACCCAATCTGATACACCACGCCCGATGACGCCGCAGCCTTCACCGCCTCCCCCAGCTTTTTCGCATCCGCCAGCGACACCGCCAGCGGCTTTTCATCCAGCACATGCAGCCCCCGCCCAAGCAGATCACACGCCACCCCCACGCTCACTTCCGGATGCAGCGCCAGCACAAATGCTTCACATCCCGCCTTCACCAACTCCCGATAATCCCCCGTCTTTATCGCCCCCGGCGCCATCCCCCCCAGCACGTCCAACCGCTCCTTCCTCACATCGCAAAGACCCACCACCTCCACATCAGGATGCGCAAGCAATGCCGGCAAGTGCCCCGTCTGCGCAATATCCCCACACCCGATCAACCCAACCTTCAACTTCCGCGTCATATCTTTACCTTATTTCCTGATCCTTTTAATCCCAGTCAAAAATTCCGCCTCTTATACCCACGGCAAATACCCGATAAACCCCACGATCTTCCACCCGCTCCCCCTCCGATGCAGCCGGTAAAGCGTCTGCCCCTTCACGCTGTACTTCCCCCCGCTCTCTAAAGCCTGCTCACCCAGAAATTTCTTGTGCGCCAGCGCCCGATCGCCCGTGATTTCAATCACCTCCAGCCGCGTCACCTGATAAATCAAGTCCCGATGCGTCACCCCGGCGGGCAGCTTCATCGCCAGAAAATCCCGCGACATCCCCAGCCACGCATCCCGATAGCTCGCCACCGTCGGATACGTCACCTTCCACCTGTCCGGCTCAAACACCCCGTCACACACGATCCCCTCAAAATTCTCATGATCAAAGTCCCCATCAATCAGCCCCCAATCCCCGGTCACAAACGCTTCTGAATCCCGCGCATGCAACATCTCCCACATCCCATGCCGCTCAGCATCACACTTCGCATCAAACGGATTCTTAAACACATTGCTCATCACAAACCCTCCAAAGAACGCGGCACAACCCCAAACCCAAATCCCCCAGGCAGCACAATCCGCCCGCCCTCCAGCCTCACCGGTTCACTCACGCTTGATCGGTCGTAATACAAACTCGAAGCAAAATCCCCCGGCAATCGCTCGGTATCAAACGCACTCAGCGCCCCCGCCAGCGCCGCCATCGACGCAAGCCCCAGGTCCGTCTCCAGGTTCGATCCGATTGCGCACCCCTTCCCGGCCTTCTGCGCCATCTTTGCCATCTCCAACGACCGGGAAAATCCCCCATTCTTCCCCGGATAAAGCCCCAGCAGATCCATCGCGTCCATATCAATCGCCATCGCAAGCTGATCAACCGTAAACACCGACTCATCCGCCATCACCGGCACGGGGGACCGCTTCTTCACCAGCGCCAATAAATCCAGCCGATCGCGATGCGTCGGCTGTTCAAACAGCGCCACATCAAACTTCACCAGCGCCTCGATCGCCTTCAGCGATTCCGCCGCCGTCTTGTAAGCCCCATTGGCATCCACCGTAAAAGTCACGCGCTCCCCAAACGCTTCCCGCACCAGGCGCAACCGTTCAACATCATCAAACCCCGCCACACCGATTTTGAATTTCATGCATCGGATTCCCCGATCATAAAAATGCCGCGCCACGCTAAGCGTCTGCTCCGGTGAATACGCCCCGATGCTCGCACGCGAAGGCAGCGATACTGGCACAACGTGATCCGCGACCATCGCCGAAACACGCTTCTTCGCCCGCTTGCCAAACAGATCCCACGCCGCGCAATCCACCGCCGCCTTGGCAAACGGCACGCCCACCGTCACCTTATCTAAAAATGCCAGCACATCCCCGGCCGAATCAAACACCTGCCCCACCAGTGCCGGCGCAAAAAGCCCATCAATCAAAGCCTTCGTGCTCTCCCCCCATTCCCCCGACCACACCGGCACCACTGCTGCCTCGCCGTACCCCACATGCCCCGTATCATCATGCATCGCCACCGTCACATAACGCGACTGCGCATGCCGCCCCGCACCCGACACCACCACCAGATTCTCATGAATCCGGTTGTCATCGATCCGTGATTTCACCGCCGTAATCTTCATCGTCTTAGCTCCACAACTTTCTGACCAGACCCCAAGCCCTAGACCCCAGACCCTCTCTTCCGCTCCCTCACCACCCCCGCCGACCCCCGCACCACCAGCCGCGATTCCACATGCAGCACCTCCGCATACCCCGGCTCCTCCAGCGCACGCCGAAGCATCTCAAACGCCATCGCCCCCACCTGCGCGCAAGGCTCCGCCACCGTCGTCACCCCCGGCCCGAACACCGGCGAAAGTGGATGGTCATCATGCCCCACCACGCTCACATCCTCCGGCACGCGCAGCCCCGCATCCCGCAGCGCCGCGATCCCCGCCATCGCCCATTCGTCATCCGGAAACGC
>CAZGOM010000045.1:0-33896 GCA_964527265.1 uncultured Phycisphaeraceae bacterium
CATAAAAGTATACCCTAAAAATAGGGGGCATGTGTCACCGCATGACGTCATACCAGAGGTTTGCACTGAAAACCCACAGAGGTCTACATGGTAACGGACGTAGAGTCTGGTTAGTGAAATGATGTTGGGCGGGGGAGGGTTTGAGATCCGAGCTGTCAAAACGATTGAACCTAACTTCTCGCGATGCCTCCTCCCGGCTTGTTTTCTACCATCACGTGTGTGTGTGTGCAGATGGCCATACGTTTAAGTCCTGACCAACAGATGGTCATGGACTTGGTGCGTGATTATCGCGGTCCATCGCTGCATATTGGCGGCGGAGCAGGTCATGGCAAATCGGAGTTGGTGCGGCAGATCGATCGTGCCATTGGCAGCATGGAAGGGTACGTCAAAGTCGCGCCGTGGGGTCAGGCAGCCTCCAACATCGGTGCGAGGACGTTTATGGGGGCATTTGCACTCAATAAGGACATGATCACGACCAAATCGGCGAAGCAGATTCATACGCTGTTGGCACGGAACGATACGTTCGTGCGTCGCTATCGCGGTCTTCGTATTCTGCTGATCGACGAGTGCTTCACATTGGGCGCCCACGAGTTTGACCTCTGGTTCGAGGTTCTCAAACTGTTCCGCGGCGACGACGGCATGTCCGTGCGCTTCATCTTCAACGGGGACGCCCTCCAACTCCCTCCGATCAAGGACAAGTATCTGTTCGAGTCCACGACGTGGCGTCGTCTGTTCGACGTGCCCGGCGCCCGTGGGCGACATATGGAGTTGACCACGAGTCATCGTCAGTCCCAAAAAGATTTCATCTTCGCTCTGGATTGCATGCGCATTGGCGAAACAGTCTGCATGCGACAGCAGATCAATACCGCCGTGTTGCGGCAGGTGATCAACGACTCCGTCGCTCGTTTTAAGGCGAAGGACTCCTTCGCAGATTCATCGTACTCTACGAGTTTGATGCAGATGATCGCGATTTTGGAGGAGAAAGGCGAATGGACGATGGCCGAAGAGAAACGACTGGACCAATTTCTCGCCTCGCGCCGTTCCTGCTGCGTCGACTTGTTTTGCCGGCGTACCGACATTGACGCCGTCAACGCCTCTCGCCTCAAGTTGCTTCCGACGCGCGAAGAGGTGTACACCGCCTCGGACAACAGTTTCATTTCGGTGAACATACCTGGCATCGACCGGGAGATTCGCGCCGCCAAGACAGTACGCCTCAAGGTTGGCGCGGTGGTGTCGCTGATGATTAACTCCTACCAGGCCGAGTACGGTTTGGTGAACGGATCGCTCGGAGTGGTCGTGAATTTCGAGAAGCGCGGTGGAGTGAAATGGCCCGTGGTGCGTTTCCACGCCAATTCCACACGGCTGATCATACCGGCGGTCGAGTTCAAGATCGAAACCAATGGGCGCGTCCTCTTCACGCGTACGCAGTTGCCTTTGCAGCTCTGCTGGGCCATGACCGTTCACAAAAGTCAAGGCCAGACCTACGACTCGGTCGTGATTCACTCGCGCGACGCCTTTTCGACCGGGCAGCTATACGTGGCCTTCTCGCGGTGCCGCACGATCGAGGGCATTTTCCTCAACGCCGATGGTTTCCCGCTGAAATTCGACAGTGACGCGTCGGCGGTGAGCTTCTATGAGCGCAACGGCATGCTCGACAAGACGATCCAATCGCTCAAAGAACGACAAGGACCGGAGATGACACACCGCCTCCAAGTCGAACTGGCGTTGCGCGATCGCTTCGAGCCGTGGGTGCTGTGCGCGAGCCACATCACCGCCGACGCAAAGGGCCGCGAGTCGGCGCGGGCGTGTCGGCAATGTCTTGAGATCAACGAGCGCCTCCTCGAAAAGATCAAAAGCAAAGAGGAGAAGAAGACCGACGTCAAACCCCCCACCGTAACCCAGGGGAAGGATGAAGTGCTGGTTGGTAGACTGACTGTCGGTCGTCTGGAGCGAATGGAGGAGGAACGCAAACAGGCGTTTGCCTCCATGCGTGCGCGCGACGAAGCTGCCGATCGTCAGGCTGGCAACCCCGCCACGCTCACACGCGAAATGCGAGATCGCATCGAAGCCAACCGGCAGGCTGCCGTTCAGCGCCGACTGGCTGCGTTTGTCGAAAAACAACGCCAGGCCCGCGGAGCAGCCGCCGCCGATGCCGCAATCGCTGTACAGCCGCCTGCGGCGAAGCGGATGCGCTACGAAGGCAGTGTCGTGCCCCTCGAAGCCAGGGGCCCCCAAACGGGTTTCCCGCTCGTGAAGACCGGTGCGGTTCCTGACGTCGCAGCGTCCACCGCAGTTCAGGACGTGCCGAAGGACGAGGCCGGGGACATTTCGATGACACCGATCGAGTCGGCCGCAACCGACGCAGGTGAACTCGATCGCCTTTCTCGCGCTTTCGCTTTCGGCGACAATTAATCGCTGCATACAATAAACTTTCTCCGCTCGTGCGCGGTTATGCCCACATCATCTCTCTCTCTCTCTTTTCACCTATCGCTGACGCCCCGCCTCTTGCTCTCGCTCCTTCGGCGATGTAGATGTCGGCGACTCGCGCTGTTCCCTCTGGCGGCGTTGAGACGATCTTAATTGACGGCGCCGGCAAGGTCGGACCGGTGTTGGCCGACTTCAAATGGTCCAGCTCGGAGCCGCTATCCATTCCTTCCAATCCTGGCGAGCCTACAATGGACGCTGCCAACAGCCTGCCTGATTTGATCCATTCGGTCGATTTGGCAGACCCCACGGTCGCTTTCGTGCGGCTGTGCGCCAGCGGTTGTATTCACATTCGCTTCGGCGCCATTCTGTACCACATCGTGCAAATGGAAAAGGTTCCGTTCAGCACGGTAGCCGAACTGGCACGGTCAATCGTCCGTGATAGCCCACGAATCGTCTTCGTCGGCGGCGATTCCTTGTGTCGCTGGCAATTCTACCACCTGGTGGTGCAGGACGAGGGTCGCCAGCGCAATGACTTTTTCTATCTCTACCCACTACCCGAAGTGATGATGTCCTTGTTTGGGCTTTGATTCGACACGAAAACAATTGTGAAGTAAATACTGTTCCGGCAGCTTTCAGAATGCCGAGGTCACGGTATGGCGGTCTGTCGCGCTGTCGCCCATTCTCATTCTCCTTCTCTCTCTTGCTCTGTCTTTCCCTCTCGACCCCACATGCATAGCGACGGACAGCGCCATGTCTGAGAGTTGCTGTCTGTTGGCATATCGAGGATGTCGTGAACATACGGGGTATCGAAAGGATTGGGGGATGCGTCATTATATCTCCACAGAGACCGGATCCTGTTGTTTCTCGGATGAATGTTCATCACGCATGCGAATGTACTGGGACGCATTTACGCGCAACGTGGCGCGCGCCGTGGTATGGGTGCTCCGACCCTGTTTGGGAAAGACCCCAACCCGACGCTCCCATATGCGAGATGAAGCGTCCCGAATCCTTTCGCGGACACATCGAGGCCGTCGTGGTTCACCAGATGTGGCGGAAGAGTACCGTCTGGCGATCCGAGAAGGCCGCGATTGGGTTACCGACAAACATAAGGAAGGATACAGCGCGCAGGTGCGAACTTATGAGTTGCGTCGCGCAGTGGCAATGACCGCAGGGTATCTGCTCATGGCGCGCCGTTCGTTTGCCACCACCGAAGGCCCTATTTGGCTATGGACGACGGACATCTTCGGAGATGGTCTAATCAATTGCATGGGCGGTTGCGTGCAATTCACGCACACCACCGGGAAGAATGACGTGGGCCCTGATGAGAAGGCATCAGATGATGTCGTCATAAACTATCCGGCGGATGCGAGCCATATCTATGCCTCAACGATGCTCGGTTCGCGACGGGTCCATATGCATTGGACGCAGGTGGGACGCTATCAGATTAGGTCATGCTATTCAGGTTCCTCTCTCGCCGCCACCGGCAGCATGGCAAGTTACTTCTTTCACGGGGTAGACCAAAGGACGACCTGGTTCATTTACCCTGAAGACCAGCCCATGTTTCATGTCAATGAACTCGCGATGCGCAGTGACCAGCAACTGCTCGCCGAGCTGCACAGTGCTATCAAGGACGGCAATGGTCAACCATTGCCGAAGGCGATCGTCGAACTCATTCATCTCTTTGCCTCTTTCGAATATGCGATTATGAGTGTCCTTGTCGCTGCTGAACTGCAAATGCGTGATGTGCTCACGCAGCGAACGTGGCAGTAAATTGATGCAGACCGCCCGTGACTAACCCACTCTCTCTCTCTCTCTCTCTTTCTCTCTTTCCCTCCGTTGAGTGCACAGAATGAGCGCACCGGATCGCAAAGAACAACAACAACAATTTGCTTATATCGCATGCGTCCAACGCGTGGACGCACGTTGTCGCGATCTGGCCGCGACGCACGGGCGTCACGTCGTCGAGCCGCTGCAGTTGACGGTACACTCGGCGAGTAACGTGGCAGCACCCGATGAGTCGGGTTCCACGGATGTGAAAGATCTGATTCTGAATGCCGAGCGTAAGCTCGATAGGTTGGAAGAGGCGCTGAGAGCTATTCGTCGTCTGGAGGATGGTGACACTAAGACTTACGAGGCGCCGCTCAGTACCGACGATGTGCCGCGTCTGCGATCACTGCCGCACGCCATCACTGCTGCAGCATTTCTGGATTACATGCGCATCCGACCGCGTGTGATGGAGATCACCAAGACCTCGCTGATGGATTGTGCACACCGAACCGTCGCACCACTCTGTATTGGCCTGAGCGTCCGCGAACGAATTCCGTTGGCGCCGTTGTGCGACGGCAAAGTCGCCTTCAAATACTGGTGTTCCCCGCAATTGCTTCACGCGGCTCATTGGCTCGCCGGTCGTCGCCGCTTCGACAACCCTTTCAGCAGTGAATTGCTGGACTACTTCGCAGACGCCGCGCAATACGAGTCTAAACTCGGCGACACTGCCCAGGCCGAGAAGGTCAAGGCCACAACGGCCGCCAAGGGGTATGCGGTCGACCGTGTGTGGGAGCATTACGCGCAGCACAACCTGCTGTTCACGCAACCGCACCGTGTTCTGGCCAACTTGACCAATCTGAAGGCAACACTCGAAACCGGTTCGTTTATTGAAGCATTTGGACATCGGGCGCGGGCTTCGCTGAAAGATGGCGCAGGGCTGCCTACCACCTCGCAGCCGTTGCGCGAACGGCATTTCGCCATGCAGGAGTTGCGTGAGAGGTTCGCCGATCCGTTGGCCGTCCTGATCGCGATGCAACGCGCAGCCCTGACCGACGCGCCGAACCCGTCCGTTGCCGAAGTGCGGTGTCTGGATGGGAAAATGCGCGGTTTGGCCGAATATGACGCCTACGCCAAAAGCGCCAAAGCCGCATCCGCCACTGCCCCGTCGCTGCCACTGCCGCCGACCACCTCGACCACGGCAGAGGCGCCGCGCCCATTGTCGTCCGAGACGGTCAAACCGACCGTGAGTGAGGTGCTGCGCCCGCCGAAACAAATGGAGAAGGCGGCGGCAGAGGAAGAGGAAAACGGGGAAGACGAAGAGGAGGACGCTCTTCCTCTCACACTCAGCGCTTCGCCGTCGCCCCCCTCACCAATACGGAAGATGCCGTCCGCCAAAGCAGTGGCAAAACCGTCGTGGGCGTCGTTGGTGGCCGACGGACCGTCCCACGCTGCCGACGAGAGGAAGATGCGCGCATTTGAGCGTTTCCCGGTCACCGCGGCTGCTGCCGGCAAAGGCTCCTCTTCCGCCGCTGCTGCAACCGCAACCGCAACCGCAACCGCCGCTGCAGCCGGCGGGGACCTATCTTCGACGGAAAGCACCTCAACCGGCGCGCGCCACGCGAAACGCCCCATGGCTCCTTTGATGCAGTTGCGAAACACCACCTGTCCGCAAGCGATCGACGCAGACGAACTGTATCGGCTCTGCAGTCACTTCTTCTATGGAGATGTGAATTCGTATCAGCGCTCCGAAACGGCGGAGGCTCAGTTGCGCCGACTGCAACGTCGTTGTGCTGCGATTCGCGCGGATGATGATATGAATCAAGTCGACCAACAGCCGACCGATGAACGCCCCTACAAAGGGGCACGATGGCCCATTGCACGCGTCTCGAAAGCGGTCTATCTCCTCGAGTCATTGATTCGGCAAATGTCCTTCGACTTTGATGAGCTCGAGCTTCTCGGTGATCCCAAAGAGTTGGTTCCGGGCACATATATCACCACCACCAGTGGACGCGTCTATCGCAAGGTCCACGCACTCAACATGTCGCGATGGATGTATGGCTTCGGTAAAGACGGAGCATCCCGTAACTGCTGGATCGAATTGGCGCACACGGAGCGGCAAGAGATCTACAAGTATGTCGACTCGCTCCTCGTCAAGTTGCGCGAAGTGGAAGCCGGCTACCTCGCCGTCACACAGGATGAGGAAGCAAAGACCTTTACCGGGCTGACGAAAGACGAAATCGACCGCATTCCGGCGCTGCGTGGGGTTAACGAGTTCCTGGCCCTGCTCCCTGGCCGAATGGATAACACGGACCCGCTTGTCCAGGCGGTGATGGGGTCGGACGATTTGCAAACGGCCGGGATCGCAGCGCACATCGGGCCGGTCGCGGGCCAGCGCGAAGCAATGCTGGAAGTGCTGGCGACACGCGCGACGCTGGACAAACTCCGTGCCCATATGACGCAAAAGGAGCGCGCGCATTCGGACGAGGAGACGTTGCGCTGGATAGGCGACCGCAAGAAACGGTTCTCGCCTGCCATCCTCGACCTGGCCCCGTTCTTGTGGCTGCAGCAGCCGCGGGCCGCCTGGACGCCTAAGATCGTGGCAGAGGGCGTGTCCAGTCAAGAACTGGTCGAGGAGGTTGGCATCATGCATCGAGTCCCATTCAAACTCACAGTCGACGCATTTCGCAAAGGCCTGGCATTGAATCAGGCATTGTATGTGACGTGTGTCTACTATATGAGTCGGATGGTGCAGACCGCCTGTCAATTCGCCGTCGATCGCCTCCTGGGCGATGTGCTTCTGATGGAACACACGCGCATCAAGTCCTCGGGCCCGATTCCGCGCGTGCCCTGGCAATCCTCCTACCGTCACAAGTCTACACCCTCTGCTTCACGGCTCTTCCAGCACCCGACCGGTGTGTCCACCGTCGAAGGTGTGGTGCATGAATCGGTGATGGACGTGCGCGACAGCTTCGAGCGGTTTCACAAGAACGCGAGTCATCTCCTCTCGCGGGCCAATTCTAAAATCGGCGTCAACATCAACAGTTTGTACAGCCTGATCCATAACGAGACGCGCCCGACGGAACGGTCCCCGGGGCTGATCAACGATTTCCTCTCGCTGCTGGAGACCGCCGTTGAACTGGGCCACAGGCATTCCGGGGCTCTGCGCGTAGCTACCAGCTCACGCAAGCCGCTCCGACCGGAGGAGGACGACCCGATCGCCTCTCATGTGCTGCACTCGCTTCTTGCTGTCCTCACCAAAGTCTCGGCTGAATGCAACAGGCTGATGCGCGATGTTGCGAACAAGTTGGCCGATCTCACCCAAACGGCGGCGAAGGAATGGCAACAGCATCGCCGCAAAAATACATCCGCTGAAGACGTTCGCGTGTTGGTGATCCCGCTGCTGCACGACCTTTTGTGGCGACGCGTCGGTGCGGGTCGACGCAACACGCACAACGTGTACAGCGTTGCCAACGAGGCGCTGTTTTTGTCAAAGGCGTTACACGTCAAAAAAATGCTCTGCCTCGCAACCGGATCGTGGATGCTGCACAACCTCGTCTATGACAATGCTTTTCCCTCCCCGCAAGCCTCAGCGCATTTGCAATTGCTCGTTCATAAGCATGCCAGCTCGTCTTTTGAATAATAATAAACAAAAAAATAAGCGCAATGCTCGTTCTCGTTTAATGATTGTAACACGAAACGCACCCGCACAAACCCGCCTACGCGCATTTTCGAGCAAGAAGGCGAACGAGAGAATGAGATAGATGGCGTGCGATCGATAGCGAGAGAGAAAAAGGGCGCCGCTCAGGGTTGCTCCAAAATCGTCACAGTCACCCCCAGCTTCACCGCGCGAGCGATGCAATCATGTGTGCCTTTCGAAAGGCCACTCCGCAGCGGGAATGCCACCACCTCAACCACGCCGCAATGTTGTTTCGCATAATCGAGCATGGCCTGATTGCGCAGCGGTCCCGCCGCGGCACCATGGCGCGTCCAATTTGCCATAAATCGTTTGCAAATGATTGGTGTGGTAGGCTTCTTTTTAACGAGATCAGTATAATACTGCAATGCAAATTTGTCGGCACCGCGAGGGCAGTCGCCGACCAAGAGGACGTTGGGCACCTCCGTTGCATTCTCGCACCGGGCGGCCAAGGCCTCGTGCACAACTCGTGGGTCCTTGAGTTCTCGCGACCCAGTCACAACCAACCCGCGCTTGTAATGTTGTTTCTCTTCCTTCTCCATGCGTGACCGACGATTGTCTGTTGTAAGTCAAAAAAGAACGGGGGCCAATCGCCAATCGGTGCGCTTCGGGTTCAGGCGATCGCGAATGCGAATGCGAGAGCGGCTGGCAATGCGACATCGAATCAGTAAATCGGTCTGTCAAACCGTTTGTGGCTTTCTTTCGTATCGTGATTATTCGAACCCAAATCCATCGCAATCGACATAACAACCCAAACAACAAACCGTCAGAATAAACAAACAAAAATGACGGAGCGGCGAATCAAACGAAGCGAATGGGACAGGGCGGAATGGAGAGTGGAGAATGGGGAATAGCAGGTAGACAGACGATGCCCTGCCATGAACCCATGAACAGCAGGCGGAGGTGCGTGTGCGCTGCCGGGAGTTACGTGACTTAATCCAAGTCCATCGCTGTGCGATGGGCATCGCCACCGCCGCCGCCGCCGCCACCACCACCACCCCGGCCGGAACCACTGGAGCGGTTACTGGCCGCTTTGCCACCGCTGGGCAAGGCGGTGCGCGCCGTTTTCTTTTGGTTGCCGGTAGCCGCGGCCACCGAGCTGCTGATGCCGTGGTCGCTCGACGCCTCCTCCATGGCCGAGGCGATGATCTTCTTCAAACGCTCCGCGTCGCGCTTCCAATCCTCCGCATTGCCGTCGCCACCATCGCCACTGCCGCCTCCACGACGCTGACCGTTGCGCTTACCGGTCGCACCGGAGGGCGTCGTCGACTTCGCAGCGGTGCGCGGCTTCTTCGGCTTAGGGGGACTCGCCGGCGCCGCCGCCGCGGGTTCGTCGTCCCAATCGACACCGTCCATCTCACCGTCATCATCCACAGCGAACGCCGCCGCAGCAGAGGATTTGCGTTTGCTGCCCACGGCCGAGACCGCCGCAGCAGCCTTGGAAGCACTCTTGGGATTGCGGGTAGCCGTCGAACTGCCCTTCGCTTCCGACTCGTCGGCCGAAATATCGGCATCGGCGGCGTCGGCGGCTGCGGCGGCTGCGGCGGCGGCCTTCGTGGCATTCTTTGCGATGTTCTCTTTGATGTTCTCGGCGATACGACAGGCAAAGGCCTGGACCACATCGTGGAAGTTGACATTCGGCCCCATTGCAGCCAATCGTGGGTCGCGGAGCGGGCCCAGCACCATCAGCTGACGGTCCTGTTGCATGATGGCCTCGAGCTGACCGAAAAACTGCCTGATCGTACGGAAGCGCGACGAGGCGGACTTGGCGCAGTGCGTGACCTCCGTCTTCTCGCTGCCCAAGGCACAGGCACGGAAGTCGCTGTAGCCGACGAAGGACATCGTCGAGAACAGCCGCGCGAACAGGTTGGAGCAGGGGAAGAACAGGTTGCTGCCAAACGCGCGGTTCTTCATGAGGCCGGCCTCGAAGAGCTCGCGGGTGCCCATGGCCTTCGTCTTCTTGTCGGGGAACGCGCCCACGCGATTCATCAGCGAGTCCACGGTGTACGTGTCGCGCTGCGGACCGCGGCGAGACGGACCGCCGCCAGAGGACGGCAGCGCGTCCAACTGAATGTACTCAACGGCAAGCAGGAGGCTCGCCGACGTACGCTTGTCCTTCACGTGAAAAACTTTGGATTTGCGTGTCATGATGGACGTGAGTTGGACGTACAGCTTACGGCCGATGCGATACAGTTTGGCACTGCGATCAGTAAAGAGGTCGGCCGACAGCTCGTGGAGGTGCACGCCCTCGATCTCCGCCACGTCCTTCTTGGTGATCTGCTTGAGGTTGTTGGACAGATGCTGGTTGGCCGCGTCCTCCATCAACTCCGTCGCGGCATCCGCGTCGATCGGCGCCAAAGGCGGTTCTTCGCGGACCTGCGGCGCGGGCGAGGAAGCGCCGGACGGCAGTAGAGAACGACGAGGGGCGGGGGCACTACCGCCGCCGCCACCGCCGCCAATAGTCTTACCGTCGGCTTCGCTCTCAGTATCATCGTCTTGCGGAGGGCGCCGGCGTCGTCCCGATGCGGTCTGCGGGGTCGCGTCGTCCGTGGCGTCCGTGGCGGCGTCAGCATCAGCCGCGCCGTTGGGTTCTTCTGTGGCCTGTGCCTCGGCCTCGACCTCCATGTTGTCATCACCGCCGCTGCCGCCGTTGCCGGTCGGTTCCGGTTCGGCCTCTGCGTCGCCCTGCGTCCCGTGCGTGGCGTCGGCTTCTTCCGAGGCACCATCCTCCTCCTGCCCATTCGCACCGTCGTTGGTCGGCGACTGTGAGTCACCGCCGGCGGGGCCATCCGTTTCGTCCATTGGGGCGGGCACCGGCTCCTCGCTGCGTGCGCCGGTGAGCTGGCGCGTAGCCAAAAGCTTGGCCGCCCCTGCCGCCGCGCTACGGCGGGCGGGCGCCTTGCTGTCGATCTTCGACTCGGCCGTGGTCTCGGCCGGCGGAGGCGCAAGCGTGGGCTTGGCCGCAGGCGCAGGCGGAGGCGGAGGTGCACACGACGGGCCCGCTTCCGCCGCGGGGCCTTCATGGGCCGAAGCCGCGGCTGCGCCCGCAGGCGGGTCGGACGCCGACGCGGCAGCCGAGACCGAGGCCGAGACCGAGGCCGAATCGTCGTCGGCCGGACGTTGCGCAACACGCGTTGCCGTCGTCGAGGCGTCCGGTTTGCCGGTCGGTGCTTCAATCGGTTCAGCGACGTTGGCCGACATCGGCGCAGAAGCGTCGGTCTTGGGCTTGGGTTTGGCTTTGCCACGAAAGAGGAGTGATGCGGCCTTCGACTCCTGTCCAGAAACGCCCGGTCGCGGGCCATCGGCCGTGGGAGGTC
Source organism: uncultured Phycisphaeraceae bacterium (assembly GCA_964527265.1). GTDB lineage: Bacteria > Planctomycetota > Phycisphaerae > Phycisphaerales > Phycisphaeraceae > CAZGOM01. The sequence goes on from CAZGOM010000045.1 coordinate 11,206, forward strand.
CTTGTCGGTTGACGGTGCCGGATCGCACGGACGAAGCGCCGGTCGAGCTACCGCCCGCGGGCTCATTCGACGACGCGGTCCCATTGCCCACGGTCAACGGGCGGCCCGTTGAGGCAGCGAAGGAGGCCCGCAGGTCGTCCATTGGGCTCGGTTTGTTGTTGTCGTTCGTGACGCGCATGTTGAGAACTGCACACGGGTTCAGGGGGGCAAACAAAAAGAAGGGGCCAGGGGGGCCATGGAGAGTGGTGAGCGCGGACGTCAGGGGATGCGGGGCAGTTGACAGACACAGATCGATCGTGCGTGGATCACGCGTGTATGTGTGTGTTTCGCAAAGGACCAATGCCAATACAACAATGGAGAAACCGCGAGAAAGTGGAATACGAACGAACGTGACGAAAAGAGAACATGCATCACACTGTGAGAGACAGACAATAGACGGGCCGAGTGATAGGACGGAAAAAAAAAACAAAACAAACAAACAGACAGACGATCGCGGGGTTCGTCTCGATTTCCCGAAAACGGGCGGAGCGAGGGCGTGCGGCGCGGATGAGATCGCGACTGTCCATTACTTGGCGAGGCCCCGAAGCATCTCGCCGACCAACTCGAACACTCCAAGCTTTTGACGGTAGGCGTCCAACTCCAGACGCTGCTTGAGGACTTCGGCGGAAAGCTGATGGATAGTCACTTGCAACGCCGCGATCGCGGTGTTGGTGTCGTCGGCCGATGCGGCGGCGACGATGGGTGCGGGTGCCGAGGCGGGCAGGGCTGCCGCGGCCTCGATGGCGGCGGGTACAGGCGCGGAGTCGCCAGAAGCATCGACGTCCATCGCCACCACAGATGCGGCACCCGAAAGAGAAGGGGCGACGGGCAGGGAGTCGCCAGCGGCAGGGGCGACCGCGACGGGTGCAGAGACGGGCACGGCGGCCACAGCCAGGTCCATGGTGGTCGCTGAAGCGGGTGCGACAGCCGCGGAGACAGCGACGGTGGTGGCAGAGGCGGCGACGGGCGCGGAGTCGGCAGCCGCAAAAGACGGGGCGAGGGGCACGGAGTCACCAGCGGCAGAGGCAGCCATGAGGGGTGCAGACACGGGCACGACAGTCGCGGAGACAGCGGCGGTGATAGCCGAGGCGGTGAACGGCGCGGAGTCGCCAGAGTTAGCGACCTCCATGCCGGACGACGGCGCGACGTTCTCGGCCTCGCTCGCAGACGGAGCAGGTTCCGTGCGCCTGCGCTTAAGCGGTGAGGCGTCGGCGGGAGCCGGGCTACCGATTTTGCGTTTGGTGGCTGTGGCGTCGACGACGAGGCCGGGCGGGAAAGTCGGCGCAGCGGCGGCGGCGGCGGCGACGGCGGCGGCGGCGGCGGCGGCCGTTTCAACCGGGCCCGGACCCTGCGGTCCAACGACGGCGGCTTGTGGGGCCTGTGGGGCGGCCGCCGCAGTTCGCGCGCGCATCCGCGCGATGTGCCGCATCTCGTCATGGACGCGTTTGCAGGCACTGTCGACCACTTTGGTCAGCTCATTGGACATTCGCAGCGTGGCAATCTCCTCTCGCAGACGATCGGCTGTGCGCCAGACAAGTGTCATGTCCGGCTCCACTTTGGCGTCGGTCGAGGGCAGGAAGCACAGCGCTTGGAGTCCGCCGATGAGGACGGTCAGCGCGGGCAGGAAACGACCTTTTTCCTCCTGTGTGGCGTCTTTGGGGCCTTTCTGCGTGGCTTTGACGGTGGACGCGACGTGGTGGAGGAAGCCCGCCAGGCTGGCAGTGTGAAGCCCGACCGCCGCATCGTTCAGCGGGCCGAGACATGGCGGCGGGCCGCGGTTCAGGCGGAACATGCAGACGCCCTTCGTATACGTCAAGACAGACGGCTTATTGCCCGCAATGATATGGCGGTTGCGGGCCTTCACCAGCGCAGCCAATTGCGGCGTACAGCTGCCCGTCATCTGTATCAGCTCAGCGCGATACGGCGACCCTTCCGGCCCGTTACCGGTGGGGCCGTGCGGCGACTGCCGCGCACCGATGTGGATGTACAACTGGTCGAGGCATTCGCCGGCGGCCGTCATATGTGCGGGGAGCGGCCGACCCTCGACCATCCATTCCTCCAGAAGTCGTTGTTTGCGGGGACAGCCAAAGAAATACTCGTACCGACAGCCGTCAGCCCGGGCCTCACACGCCGGGTCGAGTTTGGTGATGGCGCAGGGCATCTTGGCCGGAAGCGGCTGGCCGTCCGGCTGTTTGCCGGTCCATGGGCTAGGGAGCTGCTGACCGGCCGCGGCGAATTGCAGGAACAGCCCAACGAAATGGGCCAACAGATACGGATACTCCTCGGCCAGCGTGTGGAGCGGCGTGTCCGGAGGCGCGCGCTGCGAGTCGTTGGCCGGGGTGATGAGCCGCATGAACTGCTGCACGTCGTCCGATTCGGTGTCGGCGAACTTCAGCAATCGCACCGGCTCCAGGGGGGCAAAGGGGGCCCCCTTCGACTCCTGCGTGTAATATTGGGCAGCCGAGCAGGCCATCGAGATCTCCTGCATCTTCATGTACATGAAGGCCGGGTGGCAGACCATCAGCTGCCGCGTGGTCATGGTGGTGGGGCCCTTTTCTTTGTTGGGGATGCGACGCCGCGTCACGAAACGGAATACGCCCACCAGAGAGAGTCGGGCCGTCGGGTTAAGGCGGTCGCGGAGGTCCTGGAACCAGACACAGTGACGGAGCAGATGAAGCGGGCTGATGGCATGGAGCTTGCGCATCTCCAAAGGCGGGATGGAGGAGCCCTCCGGATAGCCGTCCATTGGGATGGCCAGCATCGCATCGTCGGCCGTGCGCAGGAACGGCAGGTTCGCGTGGAGGTCCTCCGCGTCGTCGCACTGGATGGGCTCTGCAGCCTGAAAAGCCGCTGCCTTGCAGTCGGCCTCGAAGCGGATGAAGTACGCGTCGCGAACAAACGCCTGAGGCCGGGCAGCGATCGACGGCGAGACGGATTGGTACTGAATGCCCGAATGGTTGAACGTCATCGAACCGAACTCACCCGTCGGGGTTGCGACGCTTTCTGGGTAGAGCGTCACCCAATTGGTCGTGCCGTTGGAGAAGGGCAGCGTGTACAGCGTCGCGTCGAGGTCGAACTGGGACAACGCCGGTTGGGCCATGGCGTGGGGGAGTTTGAGTGGCGTGGAGGTGGGTCTGAGGGAGGGAGATGCGCAGAGAGAGAGAGAGAGAGGGAACGAGGCGACAGGAGGAAGTCAGTAGAAGGTAAGCGGGCAGTCAGCAGCGCACAGCGACATTTAATCAAATGCCGTAGGCAGAGTCCGTGCGCGAAAAGGAGAGGATGAGAAGTGGAAACAATCCAGCGCGCACACCGTCCCATCGCGGCTGTTCGCAAAGCTAACCAATGGGAGGGGGCACATAGTTCGAAGATTTACAGATCGTTTTAGTCCAAAACGATTACGTCCGACGTGTCCCCGCCAGTCGCGGCGCGGCGAGCACAGTCGAGGATGCGCTTGAGTTTGGGGATGTCAATGAGGGTGGCTGCGGCGCCCCCGCCATACAGCGGCTTGTTGCGCTCGTGGTAGTCGAGCCGGAGTTTGACATCGCGCACGAATGCATCAATGGCCGAGACAGGCCCTTCCGCCTCGCGCGCATTGGCCATCGACGGCATGAAGGCCTTCACGACTTGCCGCGCCCGGGCTCGTTCATTGGAACGACGCCCTCGACGCTCGAGCGTGAGCTGACGGCGGGCGGCATCAGAGAGCGACTCCGTCGCGAGTTGCAGGTCTTTGGAATCGTACTGCGGCGAGGCGCGACGTGCCGCCTCGAAGTTGGCCTGTGCGACCCGCACCGCCTTCTCGCGACGGCCCAACAGCGAATCGGCGGGTGTGAAACTGCCCACGGGCGGGGGCGCCGCGCCGTCGCCGTGCGGTCCCGGCACCATGGCCGCCGTCGCAGCAGCGACAACAGATGCCGCATGACTTGCGAGTGCGCGGCGGTAGACGTGCTTAAAACCACCACCACTGCGTTTACGATTAAGACCGCTCATCTGTGCGACACATCGGCACGGATTAGAGAATGCAAGCGAGAGATAGAGTGAGCACAGGGAGGCGAGAGAGTGTCAGTTCACCGCGCGTGTGGGTTAGAAAGAGAGGGACACACTCCATGGACTCGTTTACTCCATATGTGGGCGTACGTGCGGGCGAATGCAAACACAAAAGAGAGAGAGCGCACGAATGGGCACGTGCGCGGCAAAAGCGAAACGATCAATCGGCACGACAAACGCCGCCTCGCGAAAGGATGAAGTGGAGCAGGGGGTGGGGGAGCGGGACGGCGGACGCATCGAAGGCACGGCTCATCCGTGCAGAACCTCGTTGATTTGCTCGGCCCACACCTTTTCGATTTGGACGGCCGGGTCCGACTGCCGACTGCCGTCGGGTTTGAGCCATTGCACGGCAGCCTCTTCAAAGGCCTTGTACGGCGTGAAGCCATAGAGCTTGACGATACGCGCCATGTAACAGACTTTGCGGGTGCGGCCGCCCGCGCCCTTCTCCTTGACCAGCACATCCACGCACTGGCCGACGCGCAGGCGCAGACGGGTCTCCTTCACGTCGAGAGAGCGGACCTCACGGCTTTTGTCGATCTTACATTCCGGGTCGTAAGGCCGCGGCGATGCCCACGCCCATGCGGGGTTCGACGTCATGAAGATGCGGGCTTCGTCCTCCATGCTCAGCGGCCCATCGCGTTCGGCCTCCGCGAGCTGAGCCAGCAGACGGTCGCGCGGACTGAGCCGCCGCCGCCCGACGGCGGGGACAGCGGCGGGGGCGTGAGCGGAGGCGGGGGCGGGGACGGGAGCGGGGGCAGCAGCAGCCTCCTGCATCGGCAGCGGCGGCGGAGGGCCGTGAACCGCGCCCATGGCCGGCGAGGGCGGCGCCGGGGGTTCGGCGACCGCATCGATGGCCGGCGAAGGCGGAGGCGTGGCGGCCGCCAAAGAGGCATGCGCAGAGGCCGATCCAACGCCTGAGGCGGGCGAGGGCGGAGGCGTACCGGCCGACCGCGCGGCGGGCGAGAGCGGGGCGGCCGGTGCCGCCCCTCCTGCGACCGGCGACGAGGAGGAAGGCGCGCGAGCCGCGTCATCGCCGGCAACGGCAGCCGCAACCGCAGCCGCAGCCGCAGAGGCCGAGGAGGCGCGCGGGAGGGGCGATTGCGAGCGGTCACGCGCGTTGGACTTTTGGTTGTTCACGTCCCTGGCCTCCGCCTCGTCGCGCAGGGCCGCCCGGTCCGGTCGGGAGGCGCGGCCGGGCGCCTCCGCACCATTGGCGGGTTGGCGCCGACCGCGTTCCTCGCGCGGGTGCACAGCGGTGTAATGCACCCGCTGGCCCGTGACCTTCCCATAGATGTGGGGCTGCACGAACTCCCCGCACCCGGGGCAGCACCTCGAGCACTTCTTGTGGAGGAAGCCAACAGGACGGAGAAAGGCCATTGGCAGACTGCACAGCAACGAGAAGGGAGGAGGAAGAGAGGAGGAGAGCGAGGCAACGAGCGAGTGCAGAACGTCAGAGCAGCGCGGAGCGTGTGTGTCGTGCGTGTCGTGTGTAGCGTGTCGTGCTGTGAGTGAGACTGAGGTCTGCATGCGTGTGTGCATGCAGACGAACGCCGTGGAATACAACAAAGGTCTGCGCGAAAGCACGCAGGAGTGTGCATGGACGTACAGGAGTTGCTGATGTGAGAAGAAGGTGCAGATGCGGCGTGCAGAGACCGGAGCACACCTGCGAGTGGGGAAGGGGGCATTGACGAGGTGCAGTCAGTGGGGGAGTGGGGAAGGGGCACACACGAGACGTCAAAGGTTTGATGAGAAAATGAGCAAATGATTGGATGAGCCGCGCAGGCACGCGCCAATCAATTTTCTTGCAAAGGTTACGTCACGTGGGACTGTCTACTTGAAATTTACGATGACGTCATGCGGTGAAAACCCGACTTTGCGCTTTTTAAAAATTTACAACAGCGCATCGTTCCCCACACAATCATACACATTTCCCACGTGTGAACGCGATCCCCTTGCGGTCGCGTTCGTACATGGCCTCCTCACAGGACCGCGAGCCGCGCCGAAAACCATGACGTCATGCGGAAAATCAAGCCTTCGACTTTGACTTGGCGGAAAATTGGTTTTTTTTTCCTGCATCCGCGCGCGAGGCCGTGACTCGTCGGTTTTGCGCTATTCATATGTGTACTCCGCACACCACGTCGGGCCAAGATAAACGTCTTTGGGGTTTGCGGACTCGTACAAATAGCGCTGCACGTGAAATCGCATCTGTTTGAGATGCGCGACACTATCCAGCCAGAGGCAACCGTGCTGGACGCCCCCGTGACTGCTGACCATCCGCACGTGCGGCGGCGCGGACTTGTTCTCCACAATATAGTAATGAGAACTGACGAGTTCGCCATCGGCTTCGGGTGGGTCGGTGAAGGTGAATTGGACCAGCGCGCGGTCCTGCTTTTCGTCGCGGAAGAATTGAAGATCGACAATGCCGTAACCCCTCCAAAACTCGTAGTCGCTATTATCTGGCAACAGGAGCAAACTAAAAGATTTGAGTTCGACCAGTTGGGGCATCAGAGTGGCCTTCAGTTCCTCTGGTGGATTGTCCTTCTTCACATCGCTCTGTGCCCCGCCTCCGCTTCCGCCTTCATTGCTCGCCACCTGCATGGTCGGCACCTCATTGGGTTTGCTTTTTTTGGCCGCGGTCTCGGCATCGTCGCAGGGTGGACGGCGCGCAGCGGTCTTGCGACGGCGTTTCGGTGCCATCTAATCAAACTGCGAGCAAGTGCATGCGAGGACAATAGGTGTGTGTTTTCATGAGCATCGCAAAGGCGAATCACCTACGGGGGGGGGGGAGCGGGCGCAGATGCATCTGCTAATTGCCAATCGCGGATTTTATCGATGCTGCGTGCAGTCAATCAATCGATCAAACAAACAAACAAACAAACAAACGGCAGAACAATTTGATGGTGTGGAATGTTGATGTGGCGGGAATGGGTCATTTCACGAACCGCCGTGTGATACAGTGTGCGGAGTGTTACTGGCGGGTGAGGGTCGTCAGACGTTGAAATATGCAGCGTTGGTGCAGTTTGTTCTCGACGCCAGCACAGCGCAACAGATCATATGCCGCGTTGGGATTGGTCTGATTGGCGATGAAATAAAGCATCTCACCGTCGAGATGGTTATCGACCGACGCCTGGAAATACGGCAGGTACGACGCGCCGATGCCGGATAGAAACCGGCCGACCTCTTGCGGCGAGGCAGAAGGTCGCAGTGGCGCCGCCGATTTGTCGTTGGTGGACGCCGTTACAGACACATTAACATCGGTCGCCTGGGAACCGGATGCGACCGAATGACCCGCATTGCCGCCGTATTGTACCGGCGAGGATGAGAGTGGGGCGGTGGCAGCGATAGATGTGGCGAGAGCGGGGGTGGGAGTGGGGATGGCAGCGACAGCAGCGGCGGTAGCGGTGGCGGTGGTGGTGCGGGTGGTGGCTGTGATGGCGGCGGTGATAGGGACCGACGCTCCGTCGCGAATGCCGGAGGCGGAGGTGTGTACTACGCCTGCGGCATTGCTCAGTGCGTCGCCTTTCTTTGGGACAGATGCCGGCGTCATTTCGACGTCTTCGCACTTCGTCTCGTGACCAGAAGCGCCGTCACGCTTGGAGGCTGGCGCGGCGGCGGCGGCGGCGGCGGCGGAATGACGTGAATCTTTGTGGGTCAGGCGACTCAGGCCGTGCGTGAGACGACGAGGCTCACGCCAAGGCTCACGCCAAGGCGACCGATCACGGCCACGCGGCGGCGGCGAACGGATTCGGCGAGGAGAGTGTGAGCCCGACGGCGTACGCGCACGCATCGTGGTGCGGTGGCGGCGAGGACTGCCACTGGTGGCACGGCGCCGGGCGGGCGATTTGGATTTGGATCGACGTCGGCGTTTGCGATCACGGTCGCGGGGACGCGAGGTGGAGCTCGAACTCGAATGCTTACGCCGATGACGGGACCCCGAACGTGAGCGCCGCGCCCGATCGCGACCCCGGCGTCGCGAGCCCGAGCGGGAACGTCTGCGACGGTCCGAAATGGAACGGGAACGGCGCGGCGTCTTCGAATGCGAGCGCGAACGCGAGGTGTCGCGTCGTTTTCGTCGTTGGTCCATCGTCGCGCGCAGAGGCGAGCGAGTGCGCTCGGTCGAGGGCGATTCGCGCCGAGCGTCAGCTTTCGAGCCCCGCGTGGACCCTCCTGCCAAGCGACGGCGCGCGAACTTCAGGCGCAACGGCGCCACGTTGTTCTTGGGGTCGATTTTCAGGATATGTTCCAATTCGGCGGCCGCCTTTTCGAACTGCCCCATATCCTCGAATAGTTCCGCGCGTTTCAGCAAAGCGGAGGTGTGCGCGACTTTACGGCAATGGGACCCCATTCCTTTGTCCGTCTCGATAGAGGCCAACATCTGCGTCACGTCCTCCATGGCCGCCTTTTGGTCGTGCATTTCTCGGTGGCAATGATAAAGCTCTCGCCATGCCAGGTTGCGCCATTCGCCGGATCTCATAAAATGCTCCTCGCCAAAGACCGTCGCCGCTTGGAGGACCCTGATCACACTCGGCACGTGATTCGACTCCGCGTAGATGCGTGCGAGTTGAAGACTGCAGGCGAGGCTGTCTTCGGGCACGAGCTCGATGAGGCGCCGGCAGACAATCTCCAGCCGACGGGTACCGAATATATGCGAATATGCCGTCAGACATTCGAACTGCGCCCACAGCCATGCGATCGTATCGGTCTTCACCTTGTCCGCCGAGGTAACCTGCGGTGCGATGTAATCGACGCCGGAGAGACGCACCAGCTCGTGAATCGCCGCCTCACATTCCGAAACCTCGGCAGGATCCGGCAGTGCCCGGCGGGCCGTATCGTACAACGACATGGCTCGGGAGGCGAAGTCCGCCGCCGTCTTTGCGCGCGTGGAGGCCAAGTCGTTCGATGACTGGCCTTGCGCGAGATACGCCTGCAGCTTTTGTTTGATAATGACGGCCGCCTTCATAGCCGCGCGTGCAGATAATATGCGATAGCGTGAGCCAGAGGTACGGTGCACCTCTTCGAACTGCGATAGGGCCTCGTCGACCTGGTCGAGCTTCAGGAGCGACATGGCGCGGTCGAACAGTACCGCCTTGCGTTTGCCGCTCAGCACATCGATGACGCGATTAAAGTCTTTGATCGCCGCCATATGATGGCCGAGCGCGGCCATAACCCGTCCGCGCAAATGAAGAAGCTTCCACTTCCTGACGCTGTCGTTGAACTGCTCTGCCGGGACCCTCCCGATGTCTTTGAGAGCTTCCTCAGGCCGCGCGTACAAGAGGTTCGTTTGTGCCCGTTTCATATGACTCATGAACGAATCGCCCGCCTGCAAAAGAGCCCGATTGCGGTCGCGGAGGGCCTCATCATATTGGAACAGCGCCTCATAGTTATCGGCGCGACGAGTGTATGCGTTTGCCGAACCACCGAGATCCAGGATCTCCGTCAGCACGCGGATCGCCCCGCGGTGATCGCCCTCGCACTGGAGCATACCGGCCCACAAACTCAGCGTCCGACAATGTCGGTGAACCGACATGCTCTTCACCTTGCGGTGTATCAGCACGGCCGATTCCAGATCGATCTTCGCCGAGTCGATCCAACGCACCGATGCGAGAGGTACTTTGCGTTCGATTAGCAGCAAATCAAGCACCTGCGCCGCATTTGCACGGGACTCGTGCCAGGAAATCCGGTGCGTGCCGTCCCCCTCGCCAGACCGTATAAGTACGGAGGCGGAGTTATAGGTCTCAATCGCCCACTTCTCATAGGTGGCCAGGTCGGCGACGTCGATCGTTCGTTGGAGTTGTATCATCGTATCGTGGACCGCCCTGCGATTGCGATCGAGCTCGGCGGCGCTGGTCGTATCCGCGGCCGCCGACGACGCCGAGGGCGGCGGAGGTTGCGGAGGCGCATGAGGGAGTTGGCCGGAAGCAGTCGCCTGTTGCGCCATGGTCACGACTGATGATGATAAGGAAGGACGAGTCGAAGGAGAAGGTGGAGAGAAGGTGAGCACGCGCCGGGCGAATGAAAGGATGCAAACAACACAAAAATCGCCGCGCGAGTCAGCGGTCGAAAGCACATGCATTGACTTTAATCAACACGACACACATCAGCCTGCCTCATCACACGTCGACTCCGCGCAATCGAATGATTCTGTTAGCTCCGAAATCGCACATCACCAAGGATCGTGTCGCTTTGTCAATGACGCAGCCCATCGCATCTTCGAAGCCGCCGGTCGTCTGCGGATCGCTCGTGACCGGCCCGGCGCGGAAATGGCCAACATGGCCGATTGGGATGTTGAAGAGCCCAGTGCGTGCGCCGGTGCGGGCGTCCACCATATCGACCGCATCCGTGCTGACAGCAAACAGCCGAGTGCCGTCCTCAGTCAGCACCAATGCCTGGATCCCGTTGGGCACGGGCCATGGGAGGTGCTTGCGTTTGCCCTCTTCCAAATCGAAGACGTGCACTCCATCGCGACAGCCAACATACAGCTGCCCAACATCGCGATCGGTGTCATCGTTGTCGGCGGTGTCGCTCGACGAGACGGAGGGACGAGTGGATGCATGCAGAGCCATAGCCCACGGCGAGAATAGCCGCTGTCGAAATGATTGCGCAGAGGACTGTGCGAATCGCACGTTGGGACTGGCCCTTCCGATCAGAGTCGTGACCACACGCTCGGCCGGTTTCCCTCCGGATGCCGGCCACTTCGCCGCACTGATGCGGCGCACACTGGCATTGTACAGGTCGGATACAAATACCGCGCCATTAGGGGCGACCGCGATGCCGTGCGCCCACTCGAATTGCGCCTGTAGAGCGGAAGTGTCGAAGCGACCGGCACTGCTCCCTGCGATGGTAGTTAGCATTCGCGTGCGCATATTCAGACAGCGTATTCGATCTCCGTCGCTGATGATCAACTGTGGTCCGGCCACAGGATCGGTCGTATCCATTGCGACGCACGCCGCCCAATTAAGTCTAGCACCGCCAAGCGCGGGGCCGTCCGCACGGCCTTTGCCTCTGACCTGTCCAGCGATCGTATGAGTTTGGCCTCCGATCGGACGCGCATACTGTGCCATCATCCGTGCGAGCTCCGTGGGCAGCACTTCAACGGCTGTCATGATCAGTGGCACGGCGCGCGCCTCGAATCCGGCCACAGTGCTGGGGTCGCTCTCTGCCAGCGGATCGTTCACCCCCAACACGCCCTCCACCACTCGCACCACATGACTGCCCATGTCGACAACAATCAACGAATCCCCATACTGACACATGCTGCGCGGCCCATGGAACTCGCACATGCTCAACGGGCCGTCAGCAGTGTCACATTCACCGGTACCGGCGACCACCTCGACCACCAACGTGGGGGAAGAAGTGGGTGATTTGAGGTCGGTCACCGTAAACTCATTGCCTCCTTTCTCATTACGCTTCCGAAGTTTGGCTGCTGGCGGATTCGCATCCGATGCTTGGCTATCAGCCCCGTCTTCATCGTCGATGTCCATATTCTTCGCATCGCTCGCCCCACCGGACAACGGCGCGATGGTCTTGCGCTTCATCTGACCTGAAAGTGAGGGATGAAGCGGAGGAAGAAACAACATGAGACGCAAAACACCGCATGAGTTAACCGCGATGCATTCGATTGTTATCGACAAAAAATGGCGGTTATCGAAAGTTATATATCGACACGGCGCAATCGAACGATTCGTTGGCCCTCGTAATCACAGAGCACAAGCGATCGTGTCGCTTTGTCAATAATAAAGCCACCGGCAAAACCAAATCTGCGGGCCGTCTGCGGATCGTTTGTTACCGTACCGCCGCCGATAATCGCGGTGCAGTCGCCGGTGCGGGTGTCCACCATATAAACCCCCCGCTCACCGCCAGCGAACAATCGAGCGCCATCCTCGGTTAGCGCCAAACCGGTGACGTCCTCGATCGGGAAGTGCTGCCGTTCGCCCGTTGACAAGTCAAAGACGTGCACTCCATCTGCACAGCCAACAAACAGGCGACCGACATCGCGATCGGGGTCGGCGGGCGAGATGCTCGACGAGACGAAAGGAGACGGCGACACATGCATAACCATAGCAGATGGCCTTGTAAGTCTTGTTTGAAATGAATTCACATTGGGCTGTGCGAACTGTACATGCTCCGCGGGGGCGCCGATCAGAGTCGTGACCATCCGTTCGACTGGTGCCCCATCAGAGGGAGACCACTTAGCTGCGCTGATGCGGCGTACACAGCCCCAGCCAAAGGCGCTCGCAAGCAAAGCGCCACTGGGGGTGACAACGATGCTTTGCATCGGTCCTAACCACACACGTGAGGCAGGGCCGTCGGCATGACCTAATGCGCCCGTCCCTGCGATGGTCGTGACCATTCGCGTGCGCATATTCAGACAGCGTACTCGGCCTGCGTCGCCGATGATTAGCTGCGGACCGGCCACCGCATCGGTGGTATCGAGTGCGACGCATATCGGTCGAGCGAACTCCGCACCGCCCAGCGCGGGTCCGTCCGCATTGCCCATGACTCCGTCCTTCCCGGCGATCGTATGAGTATGGCCCCCGATCGGACGCGCGTATTGTGCCATCATCCGTGCGAGTTCTTTAGGCAGTTTCTCAATGGCCGTCATGATCAGGGGCACTGCTCGCGCCTCGTATTCGGGCATGTCGACGTGCGCCTTGCTCTCGGCCAATGGGTCGGCCACTCCCAGCACACCCTCCACCATTCGCAATGTAGCGGTGAAATAATCGACTACAATAAGCGAATCGCCATACCGACATGCCACACAGGGACGGCGGAATTCAGATAAGTGCAGGGCGCCGTCCTCTCCGCCCCATTCACCAGTGCCCGCCACCACTTCAATCACCAGCGAATGATTAACCGGCGCTTTGCTGTCGTCCATCGATCCGTCCTTCTGGCCGGAATAGCTGTGTGCGACAACGAACGCGAAACCAAACAAAGGGCAGGCGAAGGGGGTGAGATCATCGATCAGGTTGCGATCAGCACAATGGCTGCGTTTGCATTGTGTTTTGCAATGTACTGCTACACTGTATTGCGTGGTTCGGTCAACACGGCACAGTGACTGTGCGCTTAAAACCACTGATCGAATCAACATGCACAAGCCGTTGACGAATAAGGTTTTCCAGAAGCGGGTCAGTCGCGCGATGTGTGGCAATGAGTGCAGGCAAAGCCTCTTCGCACAGCCGGAGGCAGAGTTTCATGCGCGTGACCCGAGGCTGTACATCCAGCACCGGTAGGCATTTGTTCAATATCGCGAGCAGCAGCGGCGGGCGGTCGTACAGCGCCAACAGCGCTCCGAGTAACATCATCGGCGCTTCCTTGGGTTTGCGGCCGTATATCCATATGCCAGGACCGTGATACCCGGGCGCGGCCGAGGCGACGGCCATGTACGGTTTCTTGAAGTCGTTACTGCGCGAAATCAACAAACGGTCCCGCGTCGCGTCGACAGTGACTTGCAGTTTGTGCTCGTTCGCCCACTTTGCGACGGCTTCCCTCCAACCGCATCCAGTCGACGCCGACATGATTCTGTCGAAACAACCAAAGGAGGCACCGCGAAATAAGGATTAGTCAATAGAAAGAACGCCGTGCGGGAGAACGCAGATGGACAATGGAAATCGAACGGTTTATAGATCGACCCCGCGCAATCGAACGATTCTGTTAGCGTCGAAATCGCACATCACCAGCGATCGCGTCGCCCTGTCAATGATGCAGTCCGTTATATGCCCGAATCTGCCGGTCGTCGCCGGATCGTCTGTGACCGGTCCGGCCCGAGAGCGGCGGTTATCGCCCTCGATGCTGACCAACTCAGTGCATGCACCGGTGATGGCGTCGAGTCTATCGACGCCAGACGCACCGACAGCGAAGAGCCACGCGCCATCCTCGCTCACGACCAATCCGCTTACGTAGTGCCGACCGGTCACGACGAAGTGCTGCCGCTCGCCTTTTGCCAAATCAAAAGCATGCACTTCATCACTAAATCCGACGTACATCCGACCGGCATCGCGATCGGGATCCTGACCGTCGGAGGCACCCAGCGTGGCGGTGGGAGAAGGCGGTGCATATAGAGCCAGCGGCCATGGCGAGTACTGTGGTCGGCGGAACGATTGTGCAGAGGACTGCGCGAACAATACGTGCGGGCCGGGCTGTCCGATTAAGGTGGTGACCATCCGTTCGGCGGGTGCTGCACCGAATCCAGGCCACTTCGACGCACTGATGCGGCGCACGCAGTCATTGAACACATCGGCCACAAACAGCACGCCGCTAGGGGCGACCGCGATGCCACCCAAGCATCCGAACTGCGCCTGTGACGCGGGGCCGTCGACATGTTCCGACATGGGAAGGCCTACCCCGGCAATGGTCGTGACCATTCGCGTGCGCATATTCAGACAGCGCACTCGGCGGCCATTGAACTCGGCGACGATCAACTGAGGTCCGGCCACCGGATCGGTCGCATCGAGTGCGACGTGCGATGGGTCGTTGAAATGCGCACAGTATAATGCGGGGCCACCATCCGGATCCTTCACGCGCCACGCTCCGGCAATCGTATGGGTGCGACCTCCGACGTGACGCGCGTACTGTGCCATCAGCCGTGCCAGTTCTTTGGGCAGCACACCGATGGTCTCCATGAGCAGTGGGACGACACGCGCCTCGTAATCGAGCATGTCGAAGTGCGCCTTACTCTCAGCCATAGGATCGTCCACACCCAACACGCCTTCCACCATTCGCAGCGTATGATTGCCCCGCTCGGCGACAATCAAGGAATCGCCAAACCGACAGAGTCCACGCGGTTGACGGAACTCACACACGCCTAATGCGCCATCAGTACTGCCTCGCTCACCGGTGCCGGCGACCACTTCAATCACCAGCGAAGGAGGAGGCGGGGGAGGAGAGGATGATTTGCAGTCGGTCGTCGTCGTCGTCGTCGAGTCCCCATCTTTCGCGTCATTGCGCTTCTGGCGTTTGGCTGCTGGTGGATTCGTTTCCTGTGCGCCGCCACCTTCTGCGGCCATAGCACCAGCGTCCACGTCCATCGCTTCGGTCGTGCCCGCACCGGCTGAGACAACACCAGCGGCGGCGCCGCTCTCATCGCGGGCACGGCTGTTGCGATGCTGGCGGGGTTTCATTGGATGCTGTGTTCGACAAAGCAGACAGAACGCAAAGAGGGGAGGACAGAGGAGGTCAGTGTTTCGAGCGGGTCGCGATCGGCATAAAGGCGGAGTTTGCGATGTGTTTTGCCAGCAAACATCAAACAGTGAATATAGAATAGAAACCATCATCACATATCGACCCCGCGAAAGCGCACGATTTGGTTAGCTTCACAATCGCAAATCACCAGCGACTGCGTCGCTTTGTCAATGACACAGCCGGTCATATAATCGACGCATCTGGTCGTTTGCCGGCGATAGTTTGCGGCGCCGAAGAGAGTGGTGAACACACCGGTGCGAGTGTCCATCACGGCGACCGTGTGATATTGCACAACGAACAGCCGAGTTCCGTCGTCAGTCAATGCCAATCCGGTTGTCCGAGATGGCGCATTGAAGTAGAAACTCTCCCGGACGCCCTTTTCCAAATCAAAGGCATGCACTCCACCCTCACAACCGACGAACAAGCGACCGACATCGCGATCGGAATTGGCGGCGTCCGAGGTACTCGTGACGGCAGAAGAAGGAGGCGGAAGCGGCGCATGCAAAACCATGGGATCGGGCCACTTCAACGAATGCCAAAACGACATCGGGGCAGACCGATCGAAGTTCACGCCTTCTGCGACGTCCCCGACCAGAGTCGTCACCATCCGCTCGGCCGGTGCATCAGCGGACTTCAGCCGCTTTGCCGCACTGATGCGGCGCACATACCCCGTGAACGGCTCGGAGACAAACAGCGCGCCAGTTGGGGCGACAATGATGTTACCAAATTCTCCGAACTTCGACTGTGACGCGGGACCGTCCAATGGTCCGCGCCCAAAGGTCCCTGCAATGATCTTGACCATTCGCGTGCGCATATTCAAACAGCTTATTCGCCTATTGAACTGGCCGAACACAAGTTGCGGACCAGCCACCGCATCAGTTGTATCGACGGCAACACACCCAATGGCATCGCGTACTTCGACGAGCTCTCCGGCGGCACGCCGTGCGTTGCCGTGACCGTTAGCATTGTCTTTGGATGCGACTGCGTCGGTAATCGTATGAACGCGACCGTCGATGTGACGGGCGTACTGTGCCATCATTCGCGCGAGTTCTTTGGGTAGCACCTCGACGGCTGTCATGATCAGCGGCACGGCACGCACCTCGTAATCGGACATGTCGTAGTGTGCCTTACTCTCGGCCAACGGGTCGGCCACACCCAACACACCCTCCGTCATCCGTAACGTAAAACTGGCTGATTCGACGATGATCAGCGAATCGCCAAACCGAGACAACCCATGAGGGTAGGAGAATGCGCACATACCCAATGGACCATCGGCATGACGCGCTGCGCCGGTGCCCGCCACCACTTCGATGACCAACGAGCATGGATGAGTGGTGGGTGATTTGCAATCGGCGGGTTGCATTGGGTGCTATGTATGACAAATGAGAGCGCAACCGAACAGAAAGAGGGAAGGAGGGGCGGGGTCAGTGGTTCTAACAGGCTGATAACCGCACAGCGGCGACGTTTGCAATGTGTTATTTGTCAGTCTCTACCAAAAAAGTGAAGATAAGAATCGAAACCGTCATCACACATCGACACCGCGCAATCGAATAATTCTGCGTGCGCCGTAAGCGGATACCACCAGCGACCGCGTCGCCTTGTCAATGACACATCCCGTCGCAGGGGCGAGTTGCGTCGCGGCCTGTCCGGGACAGGAATCCTCACCGCAGGCGTTGCCGAAAAGCAATTGAATCACCGGCCTTATCGGACCGTATGCGCGTGTACACGGCGAATGCGCCACGTTGTCGATGTCGACAAGCACAGTGAACGCACCGGTGCGCGTGTCGAATATATCGATTCCGTCGTCGCTGACGGCGAAAAGCCGGGTTCCATCCTCCGTCAGCGCCAACGCGTTGACACAGCGATCATCCCGATGGAAGTGCTTCCGCTGGCCTGATGCCAGATCAAAGGCATGCACGCCATCAATCGAGCCGACATACAGCCGCCCTACATCGCGATCGTCAGCGGCCGCGGTCGAGGCATTCGGCAAGGCGGATGGACCGAGGGACGCGTCCAGCGCCACCGTACATGGCCAATTTAGTGACCGCCGGAACGACTGCGCAGAAGACTGCGCGAAGTGCACATTCGCATGGGCATCTCCTACCAGCGTCGTGACCACCCGTTGGGCGGGCGCTGCGCCGGACGCCGGCCACTTCGCTGCACTGACGCGGCGCACACTGCCATTGGCGCCGTCGGCCACATACAGCACGCCACTGGGAGCGACCGCGATGCCGTGCAGCCATCCGAATCGCGCCTGCAATGCGGACCCATCGACATGACCCATGGCGCCGGTCCCTGCGATGGTCGTGACCATTCGCGTACGCATATTGAAACAGCGCACGCGTCCTCCATTCACGCCGATCAGAAGCTGCGGGCCGGCTATGGGATCGGTCGTATCGACAGCGACGTGCATCGGGGCTCGGAACTTCGCGTGAGACAACGCGGGTCCGTCCACATGATCGGAGACTCCGGCCGCCCCGGCAATCGTACGAGCGTGGCCTCTTATAGGGAGCGCGTATTGCGCCATCATCCGCGCGAGTTCTTTGGGTAGCACCTCGACGGCTGCCATGATCAATGGCACGGCGCGCGCCTCATACTCGGGCATGTCGACGAACGCCTTGCTCTCGGCCAACGGATCGGCCACTCCCAACACACCTTCCACCGTTCGGATCGTCGATCCGCCCATATCGGCGACGATCAGGGAATCGCCATATCGACACAGTCCGTGCAATTGAGTGAACGCGCAAACGCCCAATGGCCCATCAACAGCCTCCATTGTGCCATTGCCCGCGACCACCTCAATGACCAACGCCTGAGTAGCCAGCGCTTTGCTGTCGTTCATAGACCCACCCAGCGAACGCACGAAGATCGGGAGAGGTTGGCCTGTCGACGTAGCAAAGCACAAGCGAAGGGAGCAACGGAGAAACAGTGAGTGAATAAGGAACGAAAGACGGGTTCCATCACACATCGACACCGCGCAATCGAACAATTCTTTTCGCATTGTAATCAAACAGCACCAGCGCTCGCGTCGCTTTGTCAATGAGACAGTCTATCGCATGGTTGAAGCGGCCGGTCTTCTCCATATCGCTCGTGATCGGACCATCTTGGAATCGACGATTGACGGCGCCGCTGACGAGGACAATGTATGCGCCGGTGCGGGTATCCACCATGCAGACCGCATACCCCGCGATGATAACGTACATCCGAGTGCCGTCTTCGGTCAGCGTCAACCCGGTGAAGTATGAGGGGAACCCCTCCCGTGGATCAAGGATCTGCATGCATCGCCGTTCGCCCGATGCCAAATCGAATGCATGCACTCCATCATCACACCCTACGTACAATCGCCCGACATCGCGATCGGCATCGGCATCTGCGTCGACATCGAGGGGCGCACTCGCACTCGCACTCGACCAGGCGGGAGGGGGCACATGCAGAGCCATGAGCCGCGGCGCGGGCAGCGACTGCCGGAACGACTGCGCAGAGGACTGTGCGAAGTGCACATACTCCCCAGGGTTGCCGATCAGAGTCGTGACGATCCGCTCGGCCGGTGCTGCACCAGATGCAGGCCACTTCGCGGCGCTGATGCGACGCACCCATCCATAGCCGGTCACAAACAGCGCGCCATTGGGAGCGACGGTGATGCTGTGCATCGGCCCGAGGCGCGCCCGTGAGGCAGGACCATCGACACAGCCGTGTGCGTAGGAACCTACGATAGTCGTGAGCATTCGCGTGCGCATATTCAGACAACGCACTCGGCCATAGTACTCGCCGATCATCAGTTGAGGGCCTGCCACCAAATCGGTAGTATCGACCGCGACACAATTCGGTGAGCCAAACGTCGCACCGCCTAACGCGGGTCCGTCCGCATTGCCCCGAACTCCGATCTTTCCAGCGATCGTATGAGTATGGCCCCCGATCGGACGCGCGTACTGTGCCATCATCCGCGCGAGCTCTTTGGGTAGCACCTCAACGGCCATCATGATCAGCGGCACGGCACGCGTTTCGTATTCGGGCATATCGAGGTGCGCCTTGCTCTCGCCCAACGGATCGGCCACTCCCAACACGCCCTCCACCATTCGCAGCGTATGAGTGCCCACATCGAGTACAATCAAAGAGTCGCCGTATCGACACAAACTCGTTGAACCGTTGAACGTGGTTGCGCCCAGCGGACCATCTGCCGTCATGTCTTCATCGGCGCCGGCGACCACTTCAATTGTCAGCGAGTGACCAGCCGCAAATTTACAGTGGGTCGTAAAGCCGTCGGTCATCTGGTACGTTTTGCTCTCGCTCATAGTCCCGCCCAGCGAATGCGCGAGGGGCGAAGCACGTTTTTTCTGTTGACATGACACAGCAAACGGAAGAGAAGTGGAAGAGAAAGTGAGAGAGAGAGCGAATGAATGAGGACGGAAGTAAAAGACGGATTCAAACGATGCGCGACGACGCATCGATCGCAATCGAGACAGGAGGCGACCAGTCCATGACTTGGTCAAGCCGCACCTGCGATTCTTCCACCCCGGCCAAGTACATGGCGCGGACCGCAAGCACACACAAGACCAATTCGAGAAGCGCAATCAATGACGCGGCAAACATCAGAAACGGCCAGCATTGTTTATCGACTGTCATTGTTTGGCGGCAGTTGACGAGTTGCAGGACCAACACGATCTGCAACGCCGCGAGGATGAAAAACCACAGCCACAAACGAACGCACCGGGTGTCGTCAACATCCCGGGGCTCGCAGCGCATCTGTCAAACGGTCGGAAGACAACCGAGGCAGATAGGAGCACGGCCAAACGTCAGCGCAGGGATGGGAAACGGGCGCGGTTGTTGTTGGTGTCATAAAACACAATTGCCTTTACGGAGTTCGCACAATCAGATAAGGCTACAGGCGTCCGCCTCTTAGACGGCGCTGGAGAACATGCGCTCGCGGATTGTTCATTTGGAGACAGCCTGCGGGGCCGACTTATTATTGAGGTTGCCGGTCGCTGCGGCGGCGGATGAGGATGCGCGTTGCGACTTGGGGGGCGGGAGGCTCGGTTGCCCCGCATTCTTGGTGCAGCGCTCGACACTGAGGTAAGTGGCCGGCGTCTCGCCAAATGGGTTGTGTCGGATCAGGTCAAAGTCGCGGTCGAGTCCGTGCAATTGGATGGACGTGACAACGGCGAAGCGTTTGGAGGTCAGGACCTCGGTGTCGCGGATGTTGCGGTAGGAATCGGCCAAGAACTTTGGGTTCTCACTCGCCAGCCCCGGACTGACCTTGGTGACGACCCGCACTTTGGTCCCATACCCGCCCGGGACCGTGTAATTCAGCAGCAGCGGAATGATGAAGCGGTTGTACATGCGCGGGTCGAACACCTTCTTACCGTCGAGCACCGTATAGAAATGAGAGGGGTGGCGCACCAAGTTGTGCGCCCCGCCACCTTCGCCGCGCTTGACTTCAGGGATCACGTGTGTGATGCACAGGTCCTCCTGCTCCATGTCGCCATCTTTGGCGACCTTGGAGGAGAAGGCACGCATGAGATGGTGAAGGAGAACCACGCCGGGGTTGTAAAGACGACCGGCCGTGACCGTCTTGCCCTTGTACTCGAAACCAGACCCGTCGTTGAGCGCCTCGTCCAACATGGCCGCCTGCATCGAACCGTGCCGGAGGGCGGCGATGCGCGACGTGTCATAGAAGATGCGGTGAAGCGTCTTCGTGGCGTTCTGCCAATCACCGAGCGTGACGGTGTCCAAATCGGCAAACGGCGCAAAGGCCTCGTCGATCTCGTGGCAGGCGGCATAGAGGCGATCTTTGAAGCGCGAGTGTTCCATCATCACCGACAGGTCCACCGCGACGCGCGTTTGCGATTTTACCAGGGTCATGGCGGCCTCCTCCGCGAGGGGGTCGACAAACGCCGATCGGTCGCAGGCGCCGCGATTAAACGCCAGTTCGAACAGCCGACTGCGCACCTCTTCGCCGTTCTGCTTGAACATAGCCCCGATCTTGGTGGCCGCCGTCATACCCAGCGGCACACGGGCGACGATGGGGGCCGCATCGTCGATTTCGTTTGTGATGCGAACGATTTTGGCGCGCGGCTTCGGCTTCGGCTTGAGGACGACCGAACGCGCAGCAGCAGCACAGGACTGCGGGTCAGGCGATTCGCGACGGACAGGGATGGCCACGGACTTCAATTGCGCACGGCCCTGGCGCTGCGGCGAACGCGACCGCGAACTGCGGCGCGATGCTGCACGGGACGGCGGGGATCGCGACCTCGCATTGCCGGCACCGACAGAACGGCGCGCGTCGTCGCGTTTGGACGGCTCCCGCCCACGGTTGTCGGGGCGACCGGAAACGACCCTGCGAGCCGATTGGCTGCCATCAGACGGTCCACGATTGGAGGTGGAAGAGGAGGGGCGCGTGGTGCCCGACGGTTTCTGCGCGGCGGTGGGGAGGGCGGCCGTGGAATCCCGTGGCTGGGCTGCCGCCGCTGGGCGTTTCTGCTCAATTCTTGTTGTTGCAGTTGTCGCAGCGCGGGCTGCGGCCGTCGCAGTCGATTCGGAGAGGATGGGCGTGGCCGCCGCTGTGGGTTTCGCGACAGAAGAAGGCGCCGAAGGTGGGAGAGAGGGCACAGCAGCCGAGCTCGGCGCTTCCTCCACCACATCCATGTTGCTGGTGCCGGTGGTCACGGTGACGCTGATGGAGCCCGTCATTTTGACATCACCGTCTGTGTCAGTTGCGCCGACGGCGGCGGCTTCGGATGAAGCCTCGTCGGTGTAATCGACCAACTCCTCATCATCATCCGCTACGGGCGGCGGTTCAACGCGCACGGGCAGCGTGGCTGCTGCCGGAGTCGCAATTGCGGCGGCGGCGGCAGAGGTAGACAGTGCGCTCATTGTGTGTAGGCGCGCAGGCGTGTCGTCGTCAATCTGCTCCATTGGAGAGGGAAACGGCACCAGGTCAGCACGCGAGACGAGGCCATCATCGTTGACCGCAACATACTGATCCACAACCAACGGCGGCGCGGGCATCGACAGCGAGCCTGGCTCAACCCAAAATTTACTATCAGGAAGGATTCTGCATTGAATGGGCGGGATTTGCTCAGGCACCCTGAAGTCCAGTGCAAGCTTCGTTACCATCCTGCGCGCGGGTTCACGGCATGTGCCGGAATGCGTGGGAGAGAGAGAGTGGGAGAGCGGGTCATCAGAGGGGAATGTGACCACGAAATCGCCCATCGCGCATGGCCACGACTGGGGCGCGTGCCCCCCCGAATATGTTGCATGTTCTGAATTGTGGGACTTGCACTTGAAAAAAAAATTATTATGACGTCACACAACAAACCACTAGCCCCAACCTTTGACTTTTGTAAAATAACCCAAGGCACCTAACCCTGCAGAGGTCTGCAGGTTTTTGGTGCAAACCTTTGGTATGACGTCATGCGGTGACACATGCCCCC
>CAZGOM010000046.1:0-33098 GCA_964527265.1 uncultured Phycisphaeraceae bacterium
TACAGAAAGGAAACACCACCATGGCGCGATTGATCCGTATGCAGACCGTGACTCGTGACGGCCTCCACAACGCTTTTACCGACATGCAGTTCTGGCAGGGCCAGTACTTCATCGGCTACCGCAAAGGCGCAGCCCACGTTTCGATGGATGGCGAGGCGGTTTTTGCCGTCAGCTCCAACAAAACTCGGTTCCGCGAAGTAAGCCGAATCAAAATGCACGGCGATGTGCGCGACCCGAAGATGGTCATCATCAACGAAGAGCGCATGGCGACGATCTTCCCGGTCTGGGAAGGGGGGCACACCAAGCGCAAGCTGGTGCAGTATGTCGCCTTCACCAACAACGGCTGGGACTGGGAAAAGCCGGTGGCCATGGAAATTCCCAACAACCACTGGATGTGGCGCGTCGTCAAGAGCCCCGTCGATCAGCGCTACTACGGCAGCTGCTACAACTTCCCCAAGGATCGCAGCGAACGCGAATACATCACCGAATTGATGGTTTCGGATGACCTCATCCATTGGCAGACGATCAGCCGCATCGGCGATCAGACCATGTCCCTGGGCGAAACAGGCATGTGGTTCGGGCAAGGCGGCGAACTCTGGACGGTCACACGCCGCAACAAGGCTCCCAATACGGCGCTTTTGAGCATCGCCAAAGCGCCTTACAAAGAGTGGGAAAACCATGAATTGGGCGTGCACATTCACGCGCCGGTCATCGTGGAATCCAAAGGGTCTCTCTATGTCTGCGGGCGCTGCCATGCAGGGATGGACGGGCGCACCACCCATCCGCACGGCTCATCCGCCGGCGTCATGATCTGGCGTCTGGAGCGCGGCAAGGTGACCCCCGTCATCCAGCTCCCGGGTGCAGGTGATTGCTCGTATGCGGGCATGCTCGTCGGTGAGGACGGCCGCCTGCTGGTGAGTTACTACTCCATGCATGCGTACCTGGAAGGTGTAATCTCTCCGCATTACACCAACGCGTGGGAGCCGGGCGCCACGGCTGACAAAGCTACGACCTACAACCCTTCGGACATTTATTTCGCTGAAGTGGAAATCTAAGGTTTTAGATACTGGAATCCTAAAGGCGCACGGCTCGAATGGGCCGTGCGCCTTTTTTATGCTTAATTCGGATGCATCATCGCGAATACCGGTCGATTAGCCGCCATGCTTCTTCGGCCGTCTGCGCGGGGTTGGCCACACTGCGCCAGAGGAGCTCGCCCGTCGTGTCGGTGATGGTGAACGCGAGGGTGCCCAGCGCCAGGTTGCGCTCCAGAAACGTGTGATGGACTTGAAGGCCCTGGATCTGGTTCAGCGGACGCTCATGAACCTTCAGTCGCAGCACGCCGGAAACCACAACCACGCGCTTGTCGGTGAGGATGTAGATTCGCCAGACCCAACCAAGGAAAAGCCAGAACACTTTAAGGCCCATGATGCTTGCGGCGATGGCGTAGATCAACTGCGGCTCAATGGATTCAAAGCGCTCGGGCAGAATACGCGCGGCCAGGAATGTCAGCGAGGCCACGATCAAAAAGGTCCTGAGCGCATCGAGGACGATCATCCATGCGCTGGGTTTTACGACGAGAAGGACGATTTCGGTGGGGTCCAGGACGCCGGTGGGGATCACGCCGTGCAGTTGCAGTGCGGCATCGTTGGTTTGCGCCGCGGCATGGACTTTCACCCCGGCGGCCTGGTTTTGCCGGTAGAGGTGTTCTTTGGGTTCCTGTGGCGCTGATGCATTCATGCGCAAAGTGTAGCGGGCAGAATGGGGCCGGGTGTTTTGATTTTGAACCTTTTACCTTGTCGCCAATACCTTTCTGGTGTATCGTTACAGCCCCAATATCCGGGGAAAATCACGAGAAAATCATGACCACGCCAACTTACTACGTCACTACGCCTATCTATTATGTCAACGATGAGCCGCACATCGGGCACGTCTACACCACGACGATTGCAGACGTCATGGCGCGTTTTTACAGGCTGGCGGGGCGTGATGTGTTTTTCCTGACCGGGACGGACGAACATGCCGCGAAAGTGGTTGATTCGGCCGCGACACGCGGGCTGACGCCCATTCAATGGGCGGACCGCAATGCGCAGTCGTTTGAAACGACGTTTGCGAAGCTGGCCATCTCCAACAACGACTTCATCCGCACCACGCAGGACCGTCACAAGACCCGGGTGCAGAAATACGTCAAAGCGCTTATGGATTCCGGTGACGTTTACTTGGGCGATTACGAAGGGTGGTACGACGCCGGGCAGGAAGAGTATGTCACCGACGCGGTCGCCAAGGAAAACGATTTCAAAAGCCCGGTCAACAAGAAGCCGCTGGTGCGCAAGACAGAGCGGAATTACTTCTTCAGGCTGAGCGCTTACCGGGAACCACTTCTTGCCCTTTTGCAGGGCGGAGAGGTCGACGGCTGCCGCTTTGATGTGCAGCCTGACGCGCGCAAGAACGAGATCATCAACCGCATCAAGGAAATGAACGACGTTCCGATTAGCCGCACCGGGCAGGGCGACTGGGGCATCAGCATTCCGGGTGACGATTCACACAAGATCTATGTGTGGATCGATGCGCTTTTTAATTACGTCTCCACCGTCGATACCGACGAGCGGCGTAAATACTGGCCTGCCGATGTGCATCTGATTGCCAAGGACATCTTGTGGTTCCACGCGGCGATCTGGCCCGCAATGCTGCTGGCTTTGAAAAAGCAGCCCGGCTATGGCTGGGTGTCGCTGCCCAAGGCGGTTTACTCGCACAGCTTCTGGATCCGCGAAGGCGTGAAGATGAGCAAATCACTGGGGAATTTCGTGGATTTGAAGGAGATCGACGATTACGTCGCCACCTTCAGCCTTGATGCGCTGCGTTATTTCCTGGCGGCGGAAGGTCCGCTGGGAACCAATGACAGCGATTTTGCGAAGGCGAAGTTTATTGAGAGCTATAACGCCGCGCTTGCGAACACGCTGGGGAACTCGCTGAGCCGTACGTCTAACATGACAACGAAGTATTTCGCTGGTGTTTTGCCTGCGTCCGGCGTGGACACGGGCGATGCCACGCTTACGCCCGCAGTGGTGGCTGAATTGGTTGCGGCGAGCATCAAGTCCTATCAGGCACTGGATCTTTCCGCCGCGATCAACAGTGCGCTTGGCATTGTCCGCAAGGTGGATGAATTCATTGAGAAGACGCGGCCCTTCACGCTGGCTAAGGACCCGGCCAATCTGCCTCGCGTTGCTGCGATTCTTTACCACTGCGCGGAGGCATTGCGCATTGCGTCCGTGCTGCTTTGGCCGGTAATGCCCGGCAAGATGGAAGACCTCTGGTCGCGCTTTGGGCAGGGTTTTGCGGCGGAAATCAAAGCGGCGGACGGAACGGGCAAACTCACGGAGTGGACCCAGTGGGGCCTCTTGAAGCCGGGGACGCCGATTGCCATCGGCGAGCCGCTTTTCCCGCGCTACCAGCCGCCGAAAGCCTGAATAAGCGACTCAACTCAAGCTGATCGCGTTTCACCCAACCACTCCAGAACGCGCGGCAGCAGGGCGGCCGCGATCATCTGGTTGCATTGGATGGTCAGGTGGACGCCGTCGTTGTCCATGATGGTGCTTAAGCCGTGGTTGTTGATTTGCTCGTGAATGAATAAGTCCAGGTCAAACAGCGGGCGGCCAAGTTCGCGGGCGGCTTTGCGGGTGGCCTGGCGATAAATCCCGATGAAGGCGTCGGGTCCGCCCGCGCTTTCGAAAAATGGATGCTTTCCGCCATTGGGGCGGAGGGCTTCAATCACGGGTGGAAAGGTGACAAAAACCACTCGTCCGTCTGCATTGGCCACCAAGTCATTGATGTGGCGGAGGTTGCGCTCGAACTCCTGAAGGGTCACATGTTTGTCGGGGTAGTCAATGGGGTTGTGGCCTGCATCGTTGCCGCCGAATTCCACCAGCACCAAGCCCGGTTTTTTGTCCAACACGTCTGCTTGAATGCGTGCGAGACCGTCTCTGGTGGTATTGCCGTTGCCGCCTGCATTAAACACTTCGGGGGCGCTTGGGCCAAGGCGGTCGGTCAAGGACAAACTCAAGTAATGGGGCCAAGTGGTTTCGTCTTTCAGAGTGTGGCCGCGGGTGATGGAATCTCCAAACGCGACGATGGGTTTATGCTTCATTTTTGGTTTCCAGCCATTGGAGAACCACGGGTGCCAGGGCGGTGGCGACTATTTCATTGCATTTGACGGTGAGGTGGACGCCGTCTTTGGCGATGAGTTCGTTGAAGCCGTGCGTTTTGGCTTGTGCACGTACGAAGAGATCCAGGTCGAAGAGGGGGCGCTTGAGATCCAATGCGAGCTGGCGGGTGGCCTGGCGGTAGACTTCGATGAATCCGTCGAGGCCGCCGTAGGGCGCAAAGTAAGAATGGGCGCCGTTGGGGTGCTGTGCGTCCAGCAGGGGTGGGAAGGTGACGAACGCTACCTGGCCGCCGATGGCGGCCACTTTGTCATGGATCAGGCGCATGTTTGTTTTGAATTCTTCGAGCGTTACGTGACGCTGCGGGTAATCGATGGGGTTGTGCCCGGCGTCGTTTCCGCCGAATTCCACGAGCACCCAGGCTGGTTTTTTATCCAGGACATCGGCCTGAATGCGTTCGAGGCCCTGGCGGCTGGAATGCCCGTTGCCGCCTGCGTTATGCACGGCCGGGCCTGTTTCGCCAAGCTTCTGGGCCAGATGCCGTTCCAACTGATAGACCCAGGTCTGTTCCGGCGGGAGCGTATGGCCCCGTGTGATGGAGTCTCCAAACGCGACGATGGGTTTCGGGGCTTGGTTCTTCATGAGGGGCTCCAAAAGAGGGCGGGATATCGTACAATATCGCGCCTATGACCGAATCTAAACCCACAACGCAAAAACGTGAAATCCACGAAGGCGAAGTCCCCAGCCTGGCCACTGCCCAGGAACGCCAGGCGGCGTTTGATCAGGCCTTTGACTACCGTGGCGACATCACCATCACCACCAAAGACGGCAAGAAGCTTGAAGGATACATCTTCGACCGGCGGAGCAATGTGCCCGAGCCGTTTGTCCGGATGATTCCCAAGGATTCCGACGATCGGGTGAATATCAAGTACAGCGATATCACATCGCTGGTCTTCTCCGGCAAGGACACAGCCGCCGGAAAGAGCTGGGAAACCTGGATTAAGAAATACGTCGAAAAGAAGGCCAAAGGCGAAGCGGCGAACATCGAATCCGAAAAGCTTGACTGAGAATCGCGGGACACTTCCCCGGCTCTCTTTTAACCAAAAGGGGAGCCTCGAAAGCCCCCGGAAAAAACCAGACATGACACGGTACATCCCAGACCGAGAGACTTTCAAAAAGCTCGTTGAGGCAAGCAAAAAGACCGGGTGCAACGTCATTCCTGTGTGCGCACGGGTGATGGACGACCAGACCACCCCTGTGCTGGCTTATCGCCGGTTGGTCCGCCCTGACGAGCGCATGGCCCCCAGCTTTCTGTTTGAATCGGTGGTGGGGGGGGACCGCATCGGGCGCTACAGCTTTTTAGGTGCGCAACCCTCCGCACAGGTGATCGCGCGGGGAAATGCAGTCGAGCTCATTGATCATGCGTTCCCTGCCAAATCCCGCCGTTTCACCAGCAGCGATCCGCTAAGCGAAGTCTATGGGCTGACAAAGACATGGAAGCTGGCGAAGCTCACCGGCCTGCCGGATTTCACGGGCGGATGGGTCGGATACGCGGCATACGACAGCGTGCGCTATCTGGAAGGCGAAAAGCTGCCCAACACGCCAAAAGATGATCGCAATCTGCCGGATGTCCACCTCTGCCTTTACAACAGCCTGGTCGCTTTTGACCATGTGCAGAAGGCCGTGCTGCTGATCACCAACGTCCTGACTGACAACATCACATCGGTGGATCGGGCGTATGACGAAGCATGCCAGCGGATTGAAGCGCTGATTCAGCGCGTGGAAGCGGTGCCGGACATCAATGTTGGGCTCCCGGAGCTGCCTGTTGGTCGGATCGATTTGACCACGCCGGCGCCGAAGCTGCCGGTGAGCAACATGGGAGTGGGGGGGTATCAGGCAGCGGTGGAGAAGGCCAAGGAATTCATTGCCGCGGGCGATATCTTCCAGGTGGTGCCCAGCCAGCGGTTTGAGATCAAAACGACGGTTGATCCGTTTGAGGTGTATCGTTCACTGCGCGTGGTGAATCCATCGCCTTACATGTTCTATCTGCAGGCGCAGGGCTGCATTCTTGTGGGCTCAAGTCCCGAGATTCTCTGCAGCGTGCAAAACGGGGTTGTGACCAATCGCCCTCTGGCTGGTACGCGCAAGCGTGGCGCAACGCCGGAAGAAGATGTTGCGCTTGAAAAGGATCTTTTGGCGGACCCCAAAGAGCGCGCGGAGCACATCATGCTTGTGGATCTGGGGCGCAATGATGTTGGGCGCGTGAGCGAATATGGATCGGTTCGGCTTCCCGCGGTGATGCAGATCGAGCGCTATAGCCACGTGATGCACATCAGTTCGACGGTAACCGGCAAGCTGCAATCGGGCATGACATGCTGGGATGCCCTCAAACATGCCTTGCCGGTGGGAACAGTGTCGGGCGCGCCCAAGGTGCGCGCGATGCAGATCATTGACGATCTGGAACCCACCAAGCGTGGTCCCTATGCCGGCGCGGTGGGTTACGCGGACTTTGCCGGGAACATGGACATGGCCATTGCCTTGCGCACGATGGTTGTGATCAAGGATGAATCCAAGCCTGGAACGTGGACCATCCACCTTCAGGCAGGCGGCGGGATTGTCGCGGATTCTGATCCGGACGCGGAGCACCAGGAAACGGTCAATAAGGCTGCCGCGCTGGCCAAGGCGATTGATATGGCGGAGCGGGCGTTTGGTAAAAAGTCTAACCCATGAGCCAGGATAACCCTCACGCCATCCCGGGTTCTGAATGCGAAATCCAGGTTCGGGTTCGTTATGTCGAATGCGATCCGATGGGTTTTGTGCATCACAGCATTTATCCAATCTGGATGGAGATGGCGCGAACCGAGATTTTGCGCAACAAAGGGATGGCTTACCGCGACTTGGAAGCCTCGGGGGTTTTGTTTGTCGTGGTGCGCATGAGCCTTCGCTACAAACGCCCCGCCAAGTATGACGATCTGGTCACCGTGAAGGTGATCGGGAAACCCAGCGTCGGTGTGAAAGTTGAGCATACATACGCTATTTATCGTGGCGAAGAGCTTTTATGCACTGCGGAAACCACTCTCGCGTGCATCAATAAGGAAGGCCGCCTTCAGCCGGTTCCCCCAAACACCCTGTGAAATGGAATATTAATTCATATTGATATGGGCTGATGGAAGCGAAAGCACATGTTGAACGACCGCCCAACATCTACCCATTACTTGACATAAGCCCTTTTGTAACTACTCTTTCCAGATTGCCGCCCGATCGGGACCCACACCCCCGAAGGCCAGCCCACCCCAGGTTTTCGAGAAACACTTGTTTATGTTTCGATTTTCCGCCCCGATTCAATCCCGACCCGCCGTGTTTGGCCTTCTATGCATCCTTGGATGTTGCAGCCTGATGACGCTTGTCGGTTGTGGCCCGGACCCTTCCTCCGCGCAGGATATTGAAGGCTTCAACCGCGCCGGCCCCGTTGAGCCGATCCTTGATAAAGGCAAATTGATCGAAGCGAAATCAGCGGTGGGAGACTACACATTCGATGTGGGTGATCGCATTGACATCTATATGCCAGAAGTCATTGGCACAATGCCGGACCGGAGCGGTTACAGCGGGGGACGAAACGGTACGGTTTCGACCCGTCTGGACAACGACGGTTTTATTACGCTTCCACTGATTGGGCGCTTCAAAGTGCTTGGGCTGACGGTGCGCGGAGCCGAAAGCAAGATTCAAAACGCCTACTATCCCCGGTATTTCTCTGCTGCGCCATCGGCAGCCATCAAGATCGTTACTTATCGCACGTATCAGGTTCGCATAACCGGTGCTGTCAAAGAGCCGGGTGTGTATGACCTGCGCCGCGATGAAATGTCTGTTTCCTCCCTGTTGGCTAAGGCCAAAGGGGTCAAGGATGAGGGGGCGGGCATCATTCGCCTTGTGCCTGCCGATGCGACAGATAAATCCAAGGTATCGCTGCTTCCGGTCAAGGACATGGACGTTCCTTATGTTGATGCCATGATTGAGCCGGGGATGACGGTGGACGTGGAGCAACTTCCCCGGCGCAAGATCACTGTCATGGGGCTGGTGCGCAAGCCCGGCGTCTATGATTATCCAGTGGATGTGGAATACAACCTGGGGCAGGCCATCGGGCTCGGCGGCGGTCAGATCACCGACGCGGATCCGCAGCGGGCAACCATCTACCGAATTAATGACAAAGGCAACCTGTTGCATGTTACTTTCGCGGTCGGTGGTTCGGACTCCATCGAGTACGGCAATGTGATGCTCAAGCCCGGGGACATCGTGATCCTGCAGCCCTCGATCTACACGACGCTGCGCGAACTGATTCCGCAGCTGGTTCGAGTCACGGCAGGTATGTCGCTTAGCAATTAGGCCTTGGGCCAACTCCCTTAAGGTGTTGGATGTATGCGTCACATGACTTAGATGCGTTGCTGGAGGCTGGGGGGTTAACATCAAGCGGAGCTAGAGATTCCAATGGGGCGAGTTAAACGGCGGCGGAAAAGCACGAGCACATCAATACCTGTGGTTCTCGAGACCGCACTTGAGGTGCTTGTCATTTTCCTCCTTGCCTTCACCCCGCTGGCTTTCGGCACCGTTCATCCCTGGAGCAAATTCATATTCGTCAGCGTGACCCTGGCTCTGGGGTTGATAGGCCTGGTTTTGTTCCGTATCAATCGGGAGGCCCAGGAGAGACCTACGCCAGCCATCGCGCCTGAGTTCATGCTCGGCCTGGGCTTTCTGGTGTTGCTGATCATACAGACCGTGCCGCTGCCTAAATCGCTGGTGACGGTGCTCTCCCCCGGTACGGTGAGCGTGATGGAGACCTGGCTGGCTCCCGGTGCCGTGCCGGATTGGATCACGCTTTCCCTCTACCCTTTAAACACTCGCCTTGATCTTGCCATTGTGACTTCGCTGTGCATGTTCTTCTGGGTGATTACGACTCATTTTGGATCCTCGGACAAGATTCGCCGGATTTTGCTTGTCGCGGCCTTTATTGGCGCGATTCTGGGGTTTATTGCCCTGCTTCACCAACTATTGGGCCTGACGAAGATTTTTGGAATCATCAAGGTCGCCGGCTCAAATGCCAACGGCGGTGTTTTCGTCAACAGCAATAACTTCGGCCAATTTGCCCTTCTTGCCCTGGGCCTGACTGTTGGCGCCGGGGTATATCAGTACAAGCGCGTCAAGTCGCTTGTTCGCTCGCTCAAAAAACAACCCTCAGATGACACGCTCATAAAACTCAGGGAACAACGAATTCTGCTGATCATCCTGTGTGTCGGCGGGTTGATCCTTATCGCCGCCATTGCCGGGAGCACTTCCCGCGCCAGTTTTGTGGGTTTGGTGCTTGGTGCGCTTTTGTGCGGCATCTTCCTGGTTCGCCGGGTCACCGATCCCATCGTCCTGGGGGCATGGGCGTTGGGTCTTGTCGTGGTAGTTTTCGTCCTGTCCCTGACTTCGATCGAAACCATTTTCGATCAGATCGAAGATGTGGACTCGGCTTTCTATGCCTTCAGCCACCGCGTTTTTGTCGCCAAAGACCTGATCAACGAGTGGTGGCAGTTCCCGATTTTCGGCGCCGGCCAGGGAACCCATTCGATTGTCTATCCTGCATTCCAATCGTTTCAATCCGACAAGATCATCGACTATGGCGACCTGGATTATTTCCAGTTCCTGGCGGAAAATGGCGTTGTGGGTGTCGCGCTCCTGCTGGCTTTTTTCGTAACCGTATTCTGGCGCGCCATCAAAACCATCACCGCTCACCGGCATCGTCTCCAGATCGCCGCGGTTGGGCTCAGCAGCGGCCTTTTGGGCGTGGGCATCGTCAGTATGAGCGACTTTGGGCAACGGTTTCCCGGTGTTTCGATCTACACCGTCCTGACCGTGGCGCTGATCGTCAATCTTTATCGCATCCGTCCGGAAGATGAGGATTCAGACAGTAGCGAGGTTTCCAAAAATCAGAAAGCGGTAGCACTTCCTGGTTCCGATCGCTGGATGAAGCCCCGCGCCGCTGTTGCCGCATTCTTGATCGTCCTGAGCGTCTGGGGCGTTTGGAATTACACATGCAATTGGCTTGCTTCCCGCTGGGGACGCTTGTACACGATTGCTGATAAGACGTTGCGGCAATACCTTCCTGAATCCCAGGATCTTTATATTGCGCGCATCAATTACGCAAAGAACGCGGTCTGGTGGGAGCCGTCGAACGTTGTTCATGCTTCTAACCTTGCCAATGCCCGTTGGCTTACGCTCTGCTACATGAACACCCTCGACGAGGGCGTTCTGACTCGTGAGCCTCAGTTGAGCAATATGGCCCGCATACACGATGAAGCCAACGCAACTCGCTTGCTTGGGCCTTCCTATGCACGTCTCCCAAGCATCATGGGCTACATCGATGCCATTCGCGGCAAGAAGGAACAGGCCATTGCCTTTGCGGAGTTGTCCGTTAAGCTCAGTCACAGCGACCCGTCCATCCTCTTTGATGCCGGGATCGTCAGTAACGTTTTCGGCCAGGAAAAGCGTGCAACGGAGCTTTTTTCCGACGCATTGATCTGTTCTTCCGGCAAGTTTCAAGGTGATATACGCCGATATCTGATTGACAAATGCCAGCGTCCCGACCTGTTTCTTGAATCCGTGCCCGACAAAATGGTGGTCCTGGTGAGCGTCTATCAGGAGTTATCTGCCAATCCTCTGCAATATCGATTGCTTATGGGGCCCATTCGTTCGCGTGCCATCATGACCCTGGAACAGGCCATTAAGGATACGCCAAAGCTGATGGTTCCCAACAGATATGCTCTGCTGGCAGGGCTCTACGCTCAAGATGACCAGCCAGAGAAGGCGTTGGAGATTCTGGATGCGCATCCGACGGGCCTGGCCATGAATGTTACGGAGCGGCTTAAGATTATCCAATACATCCGTCTTGGCAGGCTTAATGATGCGTTGAAAGTCGCCATGCGCTCGGATTCCAAGAGTCGCATTTCACTCACGGACGCCGTCAACGAGCTTATCGCCCTTCAAGCCAATTCGGGATATTCACCTGCGCTGCCCGTGGACACCCAGCCTGCGCAGACTCAGCCGGCGACCACTGCCCCGACGAAATAGGCGCCGCTAGAATTAACCACTCTGCTTCCGGCATTTGGCATTTTTAAGCTACAA
Source organism: uncultured Phycisphaeraceae bacterium (assembly GCA_964527265.1). GTDB lineage: Bacteria > Planctomycetota > Phycisphaerae > Phycisphaerales > Phycisphaeraceae > CAZGOM01. The sequence continues at coordinate 11,316 of CAZGOM010000046.1, forward strand.
TGTTGCGCTTCCTTATTTTTTTGCATGCCAAGCCAAACCATGACCCAAAACAGCCCGACATCGCGCCCCCTGACCGTCTACCTGGAAACCTTCGGCTGCCAGATGAATGTGTTGGATTCCCAGCTTGTTCGAGGCCAGCTTCAGGCCATGGGCTATAAGTTTATTGACGCCTGGAAAGAGGCCGACGTTGTGCTTTACAACACTTGTTCCGTTCGTGAAAACGCGGAAAACAAGGTTTATTCCCGCATCGGTGAGGTTGGGCTGTTAAAGAAGGAAAAACCTGGCGTCATCCTGGGTGTCATTGGCTGCATGGCTGAGCGTGACGGCACCGACATGGTCCGCCGCCATCCCCAGATCGACATTCTCTGCGGCCCGGGCGAACTGGACAAAATCCCACTCCTGATCGACAACACGGTTAAGACCGATGTCAACCAGCGCGGGGGCAAGTCCCGCCTGCATGCCGCGCTTCAGGGCAACACCCATCGTCGTTCCAGCACACTGGCCGCCGCTGAGGATGAGCTTGAAATGCTCGATCTCTCGCGCAGCTTTTCTCCCGATGAAGTCACCGGCTCGGCTTATGTGCGCATTACGCGCGGCTGCAACAAGTTCTGCACCTATTGCGTCGTGCCAAACACCCGGGGCGCCGAAGTCCATCGTCCGCCTGACCACATCGTTGAGGAATGCCGAAAGCTTGTCGAAGCAGGCGTCGTTGAGATCACCCTTCTGGGCCAGACCGTCAACCATTACCATTATGACCTTGACGCAGCCGTCGAGATCAAAGGCATCCAGCAGCCCCAGATCGGCGCTATCGTCGGCCATGCGGGGCCGAAAGTTACGCTCACAGTGGACGGGAAAACCGTCACCCGCCGCCTGACCACTTTCGCGCAACTGCTGGCGCGCATTCATGACGAGATTCCCGATCTCCAGCGTTTGCGTTTTGTCACCAGCTTTCCGCGTGACTTTGGCGATGACATCCTCCAGGTTATGGCTGATCGTCCCCGCATCTGCCGCTACCTTCACCTGCCTGTTCAGTCCGGCTCGGATCGTGTTTTGAAGCTCATGAACCGCGGGTACCCAATCGCCGAGTACGACCAACTCCTGGAACGTGCGCGCAAATACCTCCCTGATGTCACGATTGCGTCTGACCTGATTTGCGGCTTCCCCACGGAAACCGAAGAAGACCATCAGGCCACCTGTGATCTTCTGCGCCGCGCACAGTTCAAGAACTGCTTTATCTTCAAATATTCGCCACGCCCCGGCACCGCCGCCATCGACCGCTTCAAGGACGATGTTCCCGACGACGTTAAACGCCGCCGCAACAATGAACTGCTGACTATTCAGGGTCAGGTCAGCGCCGACGTCCACGCCGGCTATGTGGGTAAAACCGTCCGTGTCTTTGTTGAATCGATTTCCGAAAAATCCATCAAGGCCCAGAGCGCAGGGCAGGGGGGCGGCACCGTTCAGCTCGGCTGGGCCAAGCCCACCACCCAGCTTACCGGCCGTACCGATGGCGACCTGATTGTCTGTTTCGACGGCGATGAATCGATGATCGGCTCCATCATCGACGTCACCATTCAGCGCTCGGCGCCGTTGGCGCTGTTTGGCGTTGCCGCCCACTCAGCCAAGCCGCTGTAATTCAAATCGGGTTCAAGGGAGCGTCAGGGCGCGGGATCGTGTCCGATCTTTTATTCCATGGGCTCACTACAATGGGCAGGGCGTCTTTTGCCCGTCGTTTATCTGGTGGGTCGTCACAATAAGGAACATGCCGTGTCAATCCATAAATGGCTCCGTTTGTCCCTCCTGACCGTCCTGGCGTTTTCAGTCGGGTGTTCCACCGTTCGCGCGCCCGACGAACCCGGCACCCCCATTCCCGGTCAGAATGAATCTTCCCAAGCGGTATCCAATCGCTTTTCCGATCCTGTCTTAAACGCTTTTTATGACCGCTTGGCCCTGACCCGCAAATCGAATCTCCCGGTTATTCTCGCATCCACCCAAGCCGCGGCCACGCGCGTGCTGGATCATCCCAACGCATGCCTGAATGTCCCGTACGGCTTGCAATCCACCTTCGCCGAGGAAATTTTGAACCGGGCAGGGGGGCTGGCCAACGCGCTTCCTCCCGAAGAGCGTCCCAAGCTAACCACCCCCAACGACATTCTCCTGGTCAGCGTCCGCGCGTGGAGCACTGATGAGCCAAACGCCCGCAAAATGATCGAGAACGGCAAGAAGCAAGGATGGCTCATTGTCCTTTTCGCACCCAAGGCGGGCCTGCCCAAAGATCTCACGCCTGACTACCTTATCGATAACGGCGGTTCCGCCGCGTCCGACGACCAGCCCGCCATTAATTCCCTGGCCAACATCATGAATGCCTGGATCTGGTGTGCCGAGTATGCATCTGCCCTGACGCGCGCGGGTAAATATCCCGGCGTGCTTTACTCGGTTGCCATGGCAGGCGCCGAAGAGCACAACAAGAAAATTCAAACGGCCGAAGGCCGCTTCTTCCTGGGCAACACGCGCACAGCCATTCCCCAGGGTACGCTTGCCACGCTCTATCTTGCCGCGGTGGATCAGCTTCTGGTCAAGCTCGGCAATCTTGACACCCAGCGTCAGATCGAAGCAGCCAGCGCTGTTATCGCCAAGGAAATCAAAGACGGCCATTCCGTTATCGTCGCCTCCTGCACACACTTTCTCATGGCGGAAGTTTTCCTTGATCTCAAATCCCCCATGAAGCCGCTTCATGTTGTGTGGCGTGCCAAAAAAGCCTTCGCCGATAATGCCCGTCCCGACGATGTGGTTTTCTGGATCGGCTACATCGGCATGAGCACCAAGTATGAAAAGTACTTCGATGCGATTACTTCCACCGGGGCCAAGCTCGTCAGCAGCTATGTTGCCGACTCCGACCCGGCCAACAACGCTTCCAACCGCCTTGCGCACATCGAGCAGCACTGGGCACCCCCAGACGCAGAACTGGCCATCCCATTCTCGCCGGGCTTCATGGCCCCGATCTCCGGCATCGATCAGGGCTTGATCTTCCGCATGGTGGACCAGCGCGTGGCGGTGAAGCTCAAGTAACTGGGGCTGCCAGACTGGGCCATTGCATTTGACGAATATCCCACGCGTCCGGGTTGTCGGGCTGCGGGTTGCCGGGTGTCAATGCGTGGCCGCAAGGCATGCCCGTGTATCAAAGGCGTTTGACATCGCTTTTCAGGCTTGGCGTGTGATTACCACCAGAGGCCGCGGTGCCTGGCGGTGATGTATGGGCTGGCGCGGAACTCGACGTGGCCATCCACGAAACCAACGTTGACGCCATCTGCATGGTTGGGAAACCAATCCCCCGATGATGCCATCGACCACACGCTTCCGGGAACGTTGTAGCCGTCTACGACAATGGGCTGTCTGGACGGGACTTCGATCCACATCGTCATCCCGGCATACGAGGGCATGTTGGGTCCCTTTTTGACGCGTCCGGCGAATTCAACGTTGGGGCAAGGCGCGCTGGTATCAGGAACATTCGTTGCGCTCTGGCCTGCCCAAAGCCCTTCCCAGCCATAAAACATGCGTGAGATATCGTTGACGCGAGGGGTCCACCCGCCGGGGTACCAGTAAGAGGAGACGAATCGGTCCTGCCCGACGGTGATGGTCCCGGGAATGTACGCGGCGTTGATCCCCGTTTCTGCGGCGCGCGTGCCCGGGCATGCCAGGATCGGTACCCGTTTGGCACGTAGTGCAATCAGTTCAACCGGGGTGCTGCCGATGTAAACGGACATGGCCGTGGAAACAAACGGGTAGTGGAAATCGGTTTCCTGATACCACTGTTTGTTGTCATTCGCATAGCCCGACCAGGCGACGCCGATCTGGCGCTGCTGGCTTCCACATACGGCTTTGATGGCCTGCAGGCGAGCCTTACTCAAGGAAGGGATCACCATGGCAACCAGCACCCCGACAATCGCAATCACAACCAGAAGCTCCACGAGCGAAAACCCTGCGCTGGGATTGTTTATGAACCGATTTGTGGCCTGTTTTGTTGACGAAGGCATGAGTCGTCTCCCAATCTAAAATAAACACTGACGGGTGATTTTGAAAAGACAAATTTCAAGGCTTTAACTTAAGTCGAGTTTAGCGGATGTCAACTCTTTTGCCTACCTTTTTCTAAGCATAGATCTCGGTGATGAGTACTCGGTGAAGTAACCGGGGCGAATCTGTTGGCCTCAGCCAGCCGGGGCAACTTAATCGATGGCGAAATCTCTTGCTTTGATTTCTAAACCCCCGCCGCAAAAACCGCCGATAACCTACTTATGCTCCGCCCACACCACATACTGCAACTTTCCACCGTCGCGCTTTTGTGCATCGGTGTCGTCATGGTCCATTCGGCAGGCATGACTGTCACCGACACCGGCCAGACGGAGATGGGCCTTATCGGCCACTCCCGCCATCTGATTTTTGCCGTCATCGCCATTTGCGCCATGTTCATGGCCAGCCGCATCAACATGCGCCAGTTCATGAACACCCGCGGCATCTTCAACCCCATCCCCTGGCTCTTCCTCCTTGCTTGCGTCATGGTCGTCCTGACCCTCATTCCCGGCATCGGCCGCAGTGTGAACGGCTCGGCACGCTGGCTGTCCCTTGGCTTTGTCCAGTTCCAGCCCAGCGAATTGATGAAATGGGCCATCGTTCTCATGCTGGCCTACTGGTGTACCCTCAAGGCCGGGGTGATGAACAATTTCCGGCATGCGGTGCTCCCTGGGATGTGTCTGATCGCGCTGGCATGCTTTCTGGTGGTGATCCAGGATCTGGGCACCGCAGCCCTGATCGGCGCGATCGGCATGGTCATGATCTTCGCCGCCGGAGCGAAATGGTGGCACCTGGCGCTAACCGTTCCGCCTGCTTTTGCTGCGGTGGCCGTTGCCATCCTCAAGACCCCTTACCGCCGTGACCGCATTCTGGCTTACCTCAACCCCTGGGCGGATCCCCAGGGCAACGGCTATCACCCGATTCAGTCGATGCTGGCGATTGCCGAGGGGTCTGGCTTTGGCAGGGGGCTTGGTAACGGAATCCAGAAATTCGGCTACCTGCCGGAAGACACCACCGACTTTATCTTCTCCATCATTTGCGAGGAAACAGGCATCGCCGGTGCTTTCCTGGTGATCTCCCTCTATGCCCTGATCCTCTGGTCGGGTTACATGATCATCCGTGATACCAAAAACGGCTTCTGCAAGCTTTTCGCCATGGGTGTGATCATGATGGTCACCCTTCAGGCCGCGTTTAATATCGCCGTTGTGACAGTGATGGTGCCGACCAAGGGCATCCCGCTTCCGCTCATCTCAGCTGGTGGCACGGGCTGGGTCTTCACTGCACTCGCCTTGGGGCTGGTGTCGTCGCTGGGTGTCGCCCAGCAGCACGAGGAAGAAGCCTTCGATCCACTCTGCGAATTGGATGAACGCCTTGCTGCTCAAAGCGCCTGAAGTTAGAGGTCAAAGTAACAATGTAAAAGGGACAAGCAAGAGTGTCGTTTTCAATGCTGAATCGACCCTCTTGCTTGTCCCTTGCGGTTTTTCCCTTGTACCTTATTCGCAGTTTCTTCATCCCCTAAAGAGTTATCCCTAAAAATGTCCACCCCTGCGACCATCCTCTTTGCCGGCGGCGGCACCGGCGGGCACATTTTCCCCAACATGGCCATTGCCGAGCGCCTGCAAGAAGCCAAGGCGCCGTTTAAGCCAATCTTTGTGGTCTCTGACCGGAAGATCGATGCGGAGATCATGGCCAAGCACAAGCTTGATTTCATCGCTATTCCGGCCAAGCCGTTTTCACCCAATCCGCTCAAGTGGTTTGATTTCTACCGCCACTTCGCCGGCAGTGAAGGCATCATTGCCCAGGCGATCAAAGAGCAGAACGTTCGCGCCATCGTTGCCACCGGAGGGTTTGTCTCACCGCCGGTGGCCACGGCCGCCAGGAAAGCGGGCATTCCCGTTGTGCTGGTGAATCTGGATGCTGTTCCCGGCAAAGCCAACAAGCTCATCTGCAAGTCTGCTACGCAGGTGTTCAGTGCGTATCAGATGGTGGAAGCGCCCACGGCGCAGATCGTCGGCGTGCCGCTGCGCCAGACCGCCATCGGCCCCACCGACAAGGACAAGGCCCGCGTGGCCTTTGGCCTTTTGCCCGGGCGTGAAACGCTCTTTGTGACCGGGGCCAGCCTGGGCGCCTCTTCCATCAACCAGCTCATGGTGGAGATCATCAACCAGCCGGGCGTGCGCAAGGAACTCTCCGCGTGGCAGGTGATCCACCTGACCGGAGGGACGCCGCAGCAAGCCAAGGAAATAGAAGCCGCGTACGACAAGGCATCGATTCCAGCACGCGTGGAGCCGTTCTGCAATCAGATGGGCATGGCTTGGGCCGCGGCTTCGCTGGGCATCAGCCGGGCTGGAGCAAGCAGCGTGGCGGAGGCATGGGCCAATTCCGTGCCGTGCTTCTTTCTGCCGTATCCGTATCACAAGGATCAGCACCAGCGCAAGAATGCCGAGCCATTGGCGAAGATCGGTTCCGCGCTGATTTACGACGACCTGATCGACCCCGCGAAGAACGCACGCCAGCTCGCCGGCCCGCTGGTGGCCGTCATGACCAATGCCACCCGCCGCCAGCAGATGGTTTCGCTGATGCGTGACCGCATTCCGCCTGATGGGGCGCTTTCGGTTTCACGCTGGCTTTTGCGGCATGTGAAGTAAGGCGTCAGGCGCTGGCGGGAGGCTCAGATACGATTAGGTCTTTGCGTACTGTGCGGCCAGTGATCCATGCGCAGGCGATGAAGCCTATCGCATTGACGCAACAGACCAGCAAGCCCAGTTCTGCATTGAAACGTTGCTCTTTCAACGGTGCTCGCGCGATATAAATCGGCACAGATCGTCGGTAGTCAAGATTGGCGACGGCACTGAACCGAAACCTTGGATCGTTGGGATTCAAAGCGCCGGCATTGATCACGCCTGCCCGATCCAACTCCGTGAATGCTGACCGCGTCGATAATTCTGAGAAGGATGGCACCAAGTAGGCAAGCAGGCAGAACAGCAGTGCCGCCAATATATTCCCAGTTGCCAATACCACGCATGCTTGTTTCATGAATGTCACTTTAGGCGCTGGGTATCACCGGCAAAATCAGTCGCGATGGATGTTTTACCGTGTGATGCACGCGCTGCCTGGCCATCTGCATCCGTGTCCCTGTCGCAGCCGGTTCTCCGGTGTTCAGGTTGCGGGCAAATCTTGGGAAGCAGCTTGATGTGACTTCAAGCCGGACGCGGTGCCCGGGGAGGAAGACGATGGCGGTTGGCCCAAGGCTGATCTTCAGTTCGTACACATCGCCCGGCGTCATCGGCAGTGCCTGCTCAAGCCCTTCGCGAAACCGCGTCGCCGCCACGCCGTCACAGACGATCATCGACCGACCATCGGGATAGACATCGCACAGGCGTGCGACAAAGTCGGTGTCCACGGCATCCGACGAAACATGCAGTACTGCGTTGACATAGCCCGTCACTTCCATCGCTTCTTGGAGCACAGGGCCTGTGTACACCAGTACATCATCGCGCCGCTCAATGGGCGAGTGGTCGTGCGGACCGGCCAGCGGTCCCCAGAGCGCGCCTCCCAGCATCGGCACCGGGTTTTCCGGGTGATACGTGTAGTGGTCATACGCGGCCAAAGGATTGCCCGGCGGGATATGCGGGGGATTTGGAATCAGTTCCCCATCCCCAAAGAGCGTGTTGGCCCGGCCGCCGCTGGCCAGGTAGCAGGGGGTCTCCACCGCGCGCGCCAGCGGCCATGCCTCTTCATCGCGCCACTGGTTGACTCCCATCACGAAGATGCGCACCGGCGGTTCGCGGTCGACGCCGTTGTCTTCCCCGCGCACGAAGCGCGCCAGCCAGCGCGATTCGAGTTCTTCAAGCCCGGTGGTCGACTGCGGCCCGAAATCGATCTGCCCCAGCATGCGAGTGTTGAGCGAGAATGAATGCGCCCACGGCCCGACCACCAGCCGTTGCTTCCCCTTGCCCTTGGCCGCCAAGGCCTGGTAATTGCGCAGCGTTCCCTCCGCGTAAATGTCGTACCACCCGCCCATGTGCAGGGCCGGCACATCAATGTCGCCGTAATGCGCCTCGACGCTTACGGCCTTCCAGTAATCGTCATAGGTCGGGTGGGCCAATAGCTCCTGATAGAGCTTGCTTTCATATCCCGCTGCCTGTGTGAGCGTTTGAAGCGGCAGATGCTTGTGCAGTTGCGTCCAATCCAGCTGCGATGTGTTCTGCGACGCGCGCCCGGTCATCAGGCTGGACCACCCGGCCGCCAGATGCAGTGCGAACACGCCGTTGATGTAGAAGGTGTCCTTGAATAGATCACGGCTCATCACGCGAGGGACAATCGCGCACAGTCCCTGGGGTTTGGTCCATGCCGCGGTCCACTGAGTGGTGGTGTTGTAGGACGCGCCCACCATTCCCACGCGCCCGTCGCACCAGCTTTGCGCGCGCACCCAGGCGATGGTGTCGTATCCATCTTCAGCTTCATGAAACGCATTAAACGTACCTGCGGAGTCAAAGCGCCCACGGCAATCCTGAGTCACCAGTACGTAGCCCGCATGGACATGCCGCAGCATTCCATGGGCGACGGGGTCTGTGTTGCTGTAAGGCGTGCGCCACAAAATCACAGGGAACGGTCCGGGGCCTTTGGGCCAGCGCACATCGGTTGAAAGCAACGTGCCGTCACGCATGGCCACCGGGATATCGATCTCTTGTTTCATCATTTACGCATCCCTATTGAATTCGCTTTTACGATTCCCGTCATGGTAGCAGGGGGGGAAAGCCGCATGGCTTTGCAGACCCCTTGTTAGAATCCCTCTGCTCCTTTTATTCGATTCAAACCCCGTGAACCTTATGGCTCAAGCCGCCTGGTCCCAAGTCGATATCACTCCGGTGCTGGGCACTCCCATCGGCGGCATGGGCATTCCGCCCACGCATGGCAAATGTGTGCTTGATCGCCTTGTGGCATCGGTCATTCTTTTGCAGGATGACCAGTCGCGGCGCGCAGCGATTGTCTCCATCGATTGCATTGGCATCACTCCGGTGTGGGGTCTTCCGCTGCGCACTTCCATTGCGGTATTGCTGGGCTGCCCGCTTTCTTCGGTGTTGCTCAACGCATCCCACACGCATTCCGGCGGCGAAACCATCTGGGACTATTACGCCACGTCTGAACCCACGCCTCACGTTGTCGCAGGGTATCTCGCCCGCCTTCAGGGGAAGGTCATTGGTGCTGTTCAAGCCGCGCTTGCGCAACTTGCGCCCGCCAAAATCGCCTGGCATCGCGGCGAAACCCATATCGCCGTCAACCGCCGCCTTCAGACCTCCGAAGGCATTCAGCACCGGCCAAACTCTGAAGGCTTCGTCGATCGCACGCTGGATGTTCTTCATCTGACCACCGCGCGTGGTCAGGCTTTGCTCCTGACCGCAGCCTGCCACACCGTGAGCGTGTACGGCATGCAACCTGATGCCATTTCTGCCGATTTTGTCGCTCCCGCCCGTGAAAGCCTTGCGCGATCCCTGGGGGCGAATGCTCACATTCAATTTGCCCAGGGCTTTGCGGGTGATTGTCGTCCTGCCATCCTCGGCGACCCACAAACCGGCTTCTTTCGCCCCGCGAAGCCGGGCGAAACCCAGGCCATCGGCCACCAGCTCGCCGAGGAAACACGCCGCGCCTTGGCGATCGCGCCCAGTCCCATCCAGCTTGCTTTGGGTTCCGCCGAGTGCTTCATGCCCATTTATCCCGGTGAGCTGCTCCCTATGAAAACTCTCCAGGGTTACGCCACCGGCAAGCCCACTTCCTACACCCACCTGGCTGGTTGGTGGCTTGCGCAGCTTGCCTCAGGCGTCCGCACGGATCAGCCCATCGGCTGGTCGCTGGGCGCCTTAAAGCTTAGCCCGGACCACTGGATCATCCACACTGCCGGGGAACCCGTGGGGCAGTTGGCGTCCATTGTCCGCGCTACCCTCCCAAACGCCCTCATCGCCGCATGGGGCTACACCCAGGACTACACCGCTTACCTGCCCACGGATGCGATGCTCCCGGAAGGGGGGTACGAAGTCTACGAGTCCAACCTCTTCCAACGCTACTGGCCCGCCGCCCCCCGCCACGGCATCAATCAAACCCTTGCCCAGCACACGAAAGCCCTCATCAAAATCCTCCAGTCTTGATATCACCCATCTTTCTTTCTGCCCAGAACCCAATACCCAGAATCCAGTACCCATCTTCAATACTGATACACCGTCGGCTCGGCATCAAACGTCTTGCCATCCTCGCTCCGGTGCCAGGTGAGGAATTTCTTCTCATCTGCCAGCGTGCAGTGGATCATCAGCGTGTAGCCCACGAGCCCCTCCGTCGGGTGCAGCTTTAGTCCCGGTTTGTTGAGACCCTTGGGATACACGCTGGTGAACAGCGAAATCACCTCCGCCGCTTTGGGCACTGCCGGAAGCGCCTTGAGCATGCCCGAAAGCCTGCTTTCGAACTCATGGCATTTGGCCCAGAAAAGCAGGTCAATGCAGTCATTGGGCTTGTTGTACAGCTTGATGTATTCCATGCGCTTGGCATGGTGATATTTCCCCTGCGGGCTGTTTAGATTCCGGCATGTCATCCCTGAAACATGCGACCGCCCATCGGGGCCGGGATAGAAACACTCAATGAAGTTGTAGCTTGATTTTTCAATCGCTACCGACCGCTTCTGGTCATCGCACAGCAGGTAATTCGCATTCCCCCAGAACTTGGAATACCGCGTATAGAACTCGACCGCCGCCGGCACATCGTTGATTCCCGCCGCCCGCAGCATCTGGTTCACCGGCAGGGGAAAAAGCTCATCGGGTTCGTCATCCAGATGCAACCCGGACCCCACACCATCGGTCACCAGCCCGGTGGCCTGAGGCAATGTGGCCGGACGGTGGCGCTCCACCTTCCAATGGGTGATCGGGTCATCCAAGTTCTTGATCAGGATCCGTCCCCGGTCCGACTCGGGCACAAAAGCCACGCGGCATTTTTCGTCTCGCGCTGGCGGCGGCTTGCACACCCGGTAACCCCTGAAACTCAAATACAGACCCAGGCTCAGCACCACCCCCGCTTCCGAATCCGTCAGGTTCGCACGTTCCTTAAGCTCCTTCTGAAACGCCAGTTGGTAATCCACCCAGGGCTTTGCATCCGGGTACTTCGCCGGTGACGGCACTTTCGCCAGCCGCTCCTTGTGAAACTGCGCCACGCTTTCAGTGATCACCTTCCGGTCCACGGTCGGACTGTCGATCAGGATGCGATCCACCGGAAACACCAGGAACTCTTCACGCCGCGCGTTGATGACATCCGCCAGGCCACGCGCATCTTGAATCGGGTTGGGCATTGCAAAGGCCATGGAGTTGGCTCCTGAAAAATAAGATTGGTGAAAAATAATACCAATAGGGCCTCGTTATCCAAGTGGTCCATATTCCGTTATGTCTGGTCTAAAAACGGACTGTCTACTCTTGACTCTTTTGTTCGCTTGATCAATCAAGCTCCGCCCTGAGACCTGTAAGCACGCGGGCTTTGCCCGGTCACCTTACGGAACCGCGTCGAAAAATGAAACGCATTCACAAACCCCAGTGACTCGGCAATGACTCCGATCGGTTCATTGCTCATCAGCAGCATCTCCTTGGCCTTCGCCATTCTTCGCTCTTGTGCATATCGCACCGGCGACATGCCTGTTTCCTCTGTGAAGCGATGAGCCAGGCTTGATTCCGACATATGCGCCTTGCGCGCCAATTCCGCCACAGTCCACGCCCGCGCCGGGTCACCATGAATCGCCTCCATCGCCGCCGCCACGCGCACATCACGCCTGGCATGCGCCTGCGATGCGTTTTGCGCATGCAACAAAAGAAAGAAGCGCATCAACGCATTGGCCGCCAACGCTTCATGCTGGGGGTGGGCCATGTGCATCGCCTCCACGGCCTGTCCAAGCGCATCCATCGCCGATGCCCGCAGCTTTGCATCCTCCACCCTCCGCGCCCGCAGGCCTGGCGCATAACAAGGCCAATTCAAGTAGGGCATCATCAACTCACCAGGCGCAAAGATGACCCAAAGCGTCTCCACGTATTCTTTGGGGTGCGTCGCGACATAAGCCGTGTCGGGCTCCGCCATCGAAAATGTATTCGCGTCCCGTTTAAACATCTCTCCTCCGCGAGGCCCGCCTGATCGCTCTCCCTTGAGTGCGCCGCCCACCGTCCAATACTTAAACCCTGCCTCCCGCTCAAAGTAATGCCCATCCTTGGTCACGGTTCGTCCGGCGGTGATGCACTTGCCCAATTCACGGTAGGGGGGTGATATCAGTTTCATTTTGCAGTAATAGGAATGTTTTTGACGGCTTTAAGCATGTCATATCCATGAATCGAGGTCAAAATGTAACACACTTCAAGAAGCGTGAGAATTATTAGAAAGGTTATTCGTGATCCCTCAAGACAAAGTTCAACCCGCCGACCTCAAATACAAGCACGAATTCGCACCCACTGAATTCGAGGGAATCCGCGACTGTCTCCACGCGCACGGCTTTGCCATTGTTAAATCCGTCATCCCCAAATCCTTCGTCGATGAACTCCGCCACGCCATCGATATCAGCCTTAATCCCAACAACGATCTTGGCCCAGGCCAGGCCCGCGTCGGCCATGCCTTCATGGAAATCTGCCCGCCCATCATGAAATTCCTTGATCATGATTCCTGGTTCAACATCATCAAATACTTCGAGGGCACAGACCAACTGCGCTTCCGCCGCAGCGCCGCCATCATCCGCAATCCCGGCGCACCCGCCGTCACCTGGCATTCGGATTGGAGCTTCTGGACCGGCCTTTACAAGCGTGCTCCCCGCAATGCCAATGACGCGCTAAACGTCACTGAAGGCCTCGGAGGCCGCTGGTTCTATCTTGAAGGCACTCACCCCACCCGCGCCGGTCTGGCCGTCATTGAAGACTCACACACCCTCGACTGGACCGCTCCCGAAGGCTTTGAATTCACCGAAGACCGCTCGACTTTTCATAAGAAGGGCACGCCTCCAGCCAGTTACGCGGGCTGGGATGTCCCCGGACTTATCCCGCTATTCACCGATCCCGGCGACATGATCATGTTCTCCGCCCGCACCTATCATTACGCATTCCCCCACAACGGCACAGAGCCCCGCCACTCCTGCGGAGGCCCTGGCCTGGTGGCCAAATCCAAACCCGTTTACGCCCCCTGGCCCATCTCTGAGCGCACCCAACGCTTCATTGATAACCTGCCCCCGCAACATCGCCCTTACGCAGACGGCTACCGCGGCTTTGACAACAACTGGAAATTCAACCCCGCTGATTTCCCCCAACCTCAAGCCATGTAACATCAATTGATCTTCACACCCTCGACCGCCTTATGATTTCAATCCCGGCCCACTTCATGACCGTCCACTACAACGCCGCGCATTTCCCCGGCGCACCCGGCTTCAGCGGCTTTGAACAAGGGGCCAACTGTCAGGTGTTTGCTTACGCCTTCCTCGCTCATCACGGTGTTACGCTTCCCCCGTTCCGTTCCAGCAACCTCTGGGAAGACACGGCCCACACCCGCCAGGTCGGCGAATTTGAACCGCTCGATCTCCTCCTCTTTGGCCCCACGCTTGATCCCTATGGCGCGCATGTCGGCGTCTACATCGGTGATGGCATGGTTCTCCACCTTTGCGCCGCTCACGGCTTACCGCTTGTGGAATCCATTCCACAAGTCCAGCAACGCCCCCGACACCGTTGCCTCCTGGGCGGCAAACGCGTCCTCCCGCACCAATCTTAGTGATTCAACCGCGTCGAAAGCAGCAGCGTATCCGTCCGGAACGGCGCTGCCGGCAGCCCGCCCTTGCCATATAGGTTCACCCTTGGATTGTTCGTCCACGCATAGCGCACCCAGACCGGCTCCGGCACCTCCGCACAAGTGAGCACCACACTGTCGCCGTCAATCACCGCATCCGCCCAGTGCTGCACATTGTCCTTGCCCGCCAACGTAAACGCCCGCGGCGCTTTCCCGTCATTGGTCACCAGCCCGCCCTGCGTGTTCTCAAACACCAGACGCACCTTGTTTCCCTCAATCGTCTGCGATTTGAATGTCGGACCGCTGTGAACGACATCCGCTTTCCCGTACACCATGAAGAGCGCCTTGCGCGCCAGGCGGTCGCCCACATCCTGCTTGTTGAGCGGGTGGATCACAGGGGGCTCATCACCAATGCCGCCGATATCGATGATCACGGCCAAGCCGACATTCGGGTCGTTGGCCGCCGTGTTGGCCTGTGCTGCGCGCAGTTCCGACCAGATGGCATTGGCTGGCGGCGCTTTTTCCCCGCCGTGCATGTTGGGCAACTGCACGATCAGGAACGGCAGTTTCGGCGATTCAAACTGCGCCCGATAGCTTGAAATCATCAGCGGCAATAATCGGAAGTATTGCACCGCCCGATCCACATTGCTTTCCCCCTGATACCACACGGCACCGGCAAGCGTCATCGGCCCCAGCGGATGAATCATTCCCTGCTGACGTGTCCCCAGCGCGTCGTTGCTTGTCAGATAGAGAGGCTCTGCTGGTTTCGCTGGCGCCTTTGCCGCCGGTGCGGTGTCCGTCGCCGGTCGCGTCGCCGCTTGCTCTTTAAAGGTCGCAACATCCTTCTCCCACTGCGCCACTTTCTTTTCGTACTCGCTTTTCATTGCATCACGCCGCGCAACCATCACCGGGTAATCCTCATCCGTCTTGAGCACTTCATTGGCGATCCAAAGATTGATGCGCGAGTTCCCCACTGCGACCGCCACCATTCCCACCGGCTGCTTCAACTCTTCATGCAGCTTGCGCGCCATGAAGTACCCGGCTCCGGAAAACTGCTTGGCGGTCTCCGGGTTACATACTTCCCACTTGCCTTTGAGGTTTTCCAGGGGTGTCTGGCTTGCCGCATCCGCCACCGTAAACAGTCGAATTCCCGGGTAATTCGCCTTCGCTGCTTCCGCTTCCGCATCCTTGCCCAGCCGCACCGGCCAGTACACATTCGACTGCCCAGCGATCAGCCACACTTGTCCATAAACCACATTCTCCAGCTTGATCTGTTTCTTCCCCGATACCTCCATCACGTACGGCCCGCCCGCCGCATGCGCCGGCAGCTTCACGCGCCATTTCTTATCCGCCCCCGCCTTGGTGCTCACGCTCGCTCCATCCACCTTCACCGTGACTTCTTCCCCCGCATCCGCCCATCCCCACACGTTCACTTCCTTATCCGCCTGCAATGCCATATTCGTCCCGAAAATCGCCGGCAATTTCACATCCGCCTGCGCCTGCCCAATCCCCGCCGCGCTTACCGAAGCCAGAAAGATCCCTGCCGCGCCGAGAATGCTTTTAACCGTTGACATGAAACAACCTTCAGAAAAGGGGGGATTGAATTTCTAATGTAATAACATTATGGATTGTCGCAGGGCACCGCAAGAGGGTTACCCTCGCCTGTGCAGAAAGCAGGTAATCACCCGTTATTTGTCTTTTGGTTTGTTCAGAGCCTGCTTGGCCGCTATGCGGATGTTCTCATATCCGTGCGACTGGCTGGCCCACTCAAGGGCAGCGCGCGCCTCAGGTTTCGTTGAAAGTCTTAACAGGTCAATCGCAGGGTAATAGGACTCCAGATCTTTTCGTCCATCGTCGCGGCGCACGATGCCGATAAGCCACGGCAACTCCGCATCAATAAGCCCCCGCGTCGAAGGATTTCCCGACTTGAGCGATTGTTGAGCCAGGCTGGCCAATGCGCTGAGTTCCGCCTCCGACTTAGGTTTCTGCGCTTTCGCAAAGGTCAACAACGCACTTGTCGATTCCACTGAGGTGGCATTGCCCAGCGCGTCCGCGGCGATGCGTCGAACATTCTCATCCCGGTCATTCAGCAGGGCGATGACGCGGCGTGTCAGGATTTCTCCGCCTTCCTGTGAAAGCCAAGGCTTGCATGCGAGGATTGCATAAAACCGCACCCGATCATAGGGATCATCCATGGCCTGCAGCACGGCTGCCTGGGCCTCGGGCCGCGTGGAGGCGCCAAGCGCCTCCACAGCAGCCTGCCTCATTGACGAATGCTTGTGCTCGCGCGACAGGGCGATAAGCACTCCGCACGTTTCCGGCGTGTCATACAGCCGCAGGCTGTGGCAGGCACTGCCCGTGACCAACAGGGAATCGCTCCGGCTGAGTGCGATCAATCTGGGAACCAGTTCAGGTAACTTTGTTTCCCTCAGCATGCTTATTCCCAGGCACTGTGCCTTAGGGTTGGGATGGTTGAGCAATTGGGTGATCAGTGACCTACAAGGTGCAATATCTTTCGCTATGAAGTGCCATGCCGTGTCGAGATATTGCTGAGCAGCCAATTGAAGCGTTTCGTTTTCACCCATGACCAGTGCAAGGATTTTCATCGCTCTGTCCTGAGGTTCCTTGATCGCGTCAATCTCCATGAGTTTCTTCGCAGCTTCGATCACTTCTGTCCTGTTTTGATCCGTCAATGGCAGGGTGCCGGCGCCGTCAAACAGCAGGACCAGTTTGCCTTCACTGCTTAGCTGACCCATGAAAATGGCTTCACCGCCGACAGGTATGTGAGACCTGAGGCGATCATTGATGAAGATGCTTCCATCGAGAGCGGATAGCGATTCATCGCCCGGCACAATGACGAGTGTCTTGGCCGTGGTGTCGCCGCGGAGAACCTTTAACACCTCCACCTGACCATTGCTCTTGTCGCCCGCCTCGGCAATCAACTTTCCGATCACAATTGTAGTGCTTCTGTGAATCAAATCCGGCGTTGACGCCCATGGCCTTCTTGCTTGCGCCTCTGTGAGCCCTGGTCCAATGCATGCCAACAACAACAGCCCCGCTGCTGCCGCACCTCGCACGATGAATGAAGCTGAATGTTTCAAGTGATTCCTCCCGGATTCTTTTGGAAAAAGCAACGCATTCCCATCCGCTATTTTACCCGTCTCACCAGCATGTCATTTTTTCGCTTTTCAAACCCCAGGCCTTCATACAGCTTCCTCGCCCCCGCGTTTCCCGGTGTCACCTCCAGCACCAGCGCCACCGTTTCCTCCCCTGGATTCGCTTCCAGCCACGCGAAAAATCCCTTCGCCACCCCTTGCCCTCTCCAGGCCTCATCCACGAAAAGCTCATCAATGAACATCAGCACCCCGCCAAACTCATTGCTCCAGTACGGCACCAGCAGCGCATACCCCGCCAACTGCTCACCATCCTCAAAAAGCACCACCCGCCCCGTCTCCGGCTTATTCCTCACCCGCTCCAGCGTCCGCTCAAAATGGCTCTTATGCACCGGGTGGGAAGCAGGGTCCGCCGCATAAAGCGCACCCATCATCGCCGCCACTTCCCCGCTTCGCCCGCCTTCCTTCATCGGTGCGTACAGAATCATGCTGACTCCTATGAGAAATGAGGCCCTCTGGTCTGATAGAGTATCGCTTCACGAACGCTTGATACAGACCGAAGGAGTTACCAATGAGCCAGTCCGACCAGGGTTCCAACGCCGGCAACGGCGAACCCCAGAACAATAAAGACAAAGAAAACAACAACCTGATCACCGGTCAGGTTAAGCATCCGCAACTCAGCGCCCGCGTTCCCGAGCACGTCTCCCGCGGCGTCTTCTCCACCGGCGTCATCGTCATGACCGGCCAGACCGAGTTCGTCCTCGACTTTGTCCTCCGCATGGCCCATCCCCAGCAGATTGTCGCTCGCGTGGTCCTCCCGTTGGCCGTCATCCCCCAGGTCATCGCCGCCGTCCGCGATAACATCGGCAAGTACCAGGCCCGCTTTGGCGAAATCCCCTCCCAGCCAAACCCCCAGCCGCCCGCCGGCCAGCCCCGTCCTTCCATCCAGGAAATCTACGACGACCTGCGCCTGCCTGATGAGCTCCTCTCAGGCACGTACGCCAATGCCGTCATGGTGGGGCATTCCACCTCAGAGTTCTATTTCGATTTCATCACCACGTTCTTCCCCAAGTCCAGCGTCTCCTCCCGCATCTTCATGTCCAGCCAGCAGGTTCCCCGGCTGTTGGACGCCCTCACCCAGACTTACGATGATTACGCGCGCAAGCTTGCCGCGGCTCAGGCCCAGCAGCGCCAGATCATGATGCAGCAGCCCCAGACATCCTTAGGCCTGCAAACCCCGGCTCAACCCTTGCGCGCCCCGGATATGCCCGCGCACCCGGTTGACCCCGCTCAGGCTCAACCCCAGCCTCCCGTTCCCGAAGCCACTGAGCCCAAAGCGCAAAAGACCGAACCCGAGCCGCCCGCATCCGAACCCACGCCGCCCACCCCCGGCCCCGGCCCCGGAACCCCCCAATGACACGTCTGGCCATCGACCACGTCAACATCGTGGTGTACGACCTTCCCAAAATGGTCGATTACTACACCCGTGTCCTGGGCATGAAGGAAACCAAGCGCGTCACCATTCAGGGCGATTGGATCGAAAACGTCGTTGGCTTAAAAGGCGTCGTCGCCGATGTGGTCTACCTCGACATGGCCAGCGGCCCCCGCATTGAGCTCATCAAATACCAGTCTCCCACCAGCGCCTGGCCCCCGGGTCAATCCGACCCCAACACCGGCGGCATCCGCCACTTCGCCTTCGTCGTCGACAACATCGACGAAGCCTATGCCCACTTCACCTCCCGCGGCGTAAACACCTTCATCGGCCCGCCCCAGACCGTCTCCACCGCCCAGGTCAGCTACACCGGCGGCGCACGCAAATACCTCGTCTACTTCCGCGACCCCGAAGGCAACCTCCTGGAATTCTGCGAATATCGCCAACCCAAAGCACAGGCCTGATTCCCGCCATTGCCGATCCAAATCCGGCGTAGCGCGGCATCTCCATCAAAAGAGGAATCCGATGAGTGCCGACAGCATCTTCTGTAACCTGATCGTTCTCAGAAGCCGCGATCTTGACCGCGCGCACGCTTTTTATTCCGCCTTGGGTTTAAGCTTTGTTCGTCACGCCCATGGCAAAGGCCCCATTCACCTTGCCAGCGAATCAGGCGGACAAGTGTTCGAGATTTATCCGTTGACCGACGGCGCCCTCCCAACAAGCTCCGCGCGAGTCGGCTTCTCGGTTCCCTCGGTTGATACTGCGTACGCTCAGCTTCTTGCCGCAGGTGGAGAATCCGTATCTAACCCCGCCGATTCTCAATGGGGCCGTCGCGCCGTGGTTTCCGATCCGGATGGTCATCGTGTTGAATTAACAATGAAATAACGCCATAACCGGTCGGGTGCCGCTCCTAAGCTCAGTTCAATCCATCACCGCTCATCTCCTCCAAACACCGCACCCTCCAGTTCCTCTTCCTTTTCTGAACTTCGTGTCTTCGCGCCTTCGCGGTAAACATTCTGAATCTTCCTCTGACAGATCCAGAGTACATCTAGTTTCACTCTCTACTTACGCTAAAGTCTCCCGTTAATCGCATCAAAATTCTCGGACTTACCCATCCACCCCTACCTTCCCCAACTCCTTCCTCCCGCAGCCATCATCATCGGTGCATCCGCTCGCGCTTGCGCCCAGTCCCTCCTCCGTGCCGGTATCACCCCCATCGCCATTGACCTTTTCGCTGACCGCGATCTCCAAAAAATCGCCTGCACGATCCGCTGTCCCTTCGACGCCTACCCGCACGGCATACCCTCCATCATCCGCCTCTCAGACATCCCCCCAAACATCCCCATCGTCCTCACCGGCGCGATGGAAAACCATCCCGAAGTCCTTCGCGAAATCCAAGCCCTCCGCCCCCTCATCTGCGGCTCCGCCGATTCCATCAGTCGTGCTCGTTCATCCGATCTCCTTGAAAGCGCTTGCCGCGCGGTAGGGGGGCAAACCCTTCTCATGCAGCCACGCCTTCCCACCGACACCCCCGCTCACGTCCTTTTCGACCAATCCGACCAATGGGTCATGAAGCCCTCTAAAAGCTCTGCCGGCCACGGCATGATTCGCTTCAGTTCCTCCTCCGCCATCCCCACACCCCGCCCCGGCCACGATGCCTACTTTCAGCCCTGGTTCACCTCCACCCGTCCAACCCTCGATATCAGCGTCGCCTTCCACGCCTTCTCCCACGACGTCACACTCCTGGGCGCAACCCGCCAGCTCATCGGCGATTCCGCCTTCGGCGCGCGCCACTCAACCCAGTATGTCGGCAACATCTGTCCCGGCCCGCCCCATCTTCTCTTAACCACCGATCAACTCACCGACGTCCTCAAGCTCGGCCAGGAAATCGCCCATCTCTCCGGCCTTCAGGGCCCGTTCGGCATCGACATGATCGGCTCCGCCTCTTCCGACGACACCTATGTCGACCGTCTCCATGTTTTGGAGATAAACCCCCGCTACACCTCCGGCATGGAAGTCATCGAACTCGCCACGGGTGTCCTTGTATTCTCAAATCCGAGTGTCACCCGTCGGATTCCCATCAAACCCATCTCCTCCTCTTCCCCTCAATCCCACGGCAAAGCCATCGTCTATGCCCGCGCCGACTGCACCGTTCCCGATCTCTGGGAACACCTCCGCGAAAGCCAGGTTGCTGACGTTCCTGAACCCGGCGAACAGGTCCCCGCTGGCCGTCCCATCTGCACTGTCCTTGCTCAGGGCAACAGCATCAGCGATTGCCATGCGAATCTGGCATCCTTCGCTCAAACGGTCTACACTCTTTGCAAACCATGAACAGCACACCCGCGACCGTTTCAGCACCCGTTTTGACCCCCGCCCGCGCCGAGGCCGTCAGCCTTGTTTTGCCGCCCACGTTGATTCGCCCCGAATCTCCGGTAAACGTCCCCGCCCTCCAGGCAAAGCTCGCTTCAAAACTCAAAGTTGCGCAAAAAATCGCCCTCACCGGTCTCCACGCGCTCTCCAATGACGCCATCGACGCGGCCCTCACCTGGGCGCAGGCCCGCGACATCGCCATCCTCCTCCCATCCATCCCCGGCATGCTTCGCGACGACGCCCGCCCCGTCTCCCAGCACATCGCCCTTGCCGAAGCCTGCCAGGCTGAGCTCATCCTCTGGGTCGGCTGCGACGGCTCCTCCGGCCCCGTCGCCGACTGGCTCACCCGCCATCAGCTCCTGGGCGCATTCATCCCCGGTGATCTCGCCTCCGTCCTCACCCTCCGCACCGCGCTCAGGAAAAACCCAGCCGCGCAGCCCCTCACCGGCAAAAAACGCGTCGTCATCGTCCTTGGGCCCACCGTCGAACGAATCGTCTCCGCCCAATGGCACCAGCTTGCCGCCGACCTCCAGACCTCCATCCGCATCGGCGTCCTCTCCCTTCCCGATGAACACCTCACCCTAAATGCGCGTGGCTTATTCGAAGCCCTCGCCATCCACTTCAGCCTCGCGGCCTTCCAATCCCCCCACGGCGAAGTCCTCTTCTTCATCGACCACCAGCCCCGCCTCGTCCAAAACCTCGACCCAATCCTCAAATCCAACCTCTTCGACCTCATCCTCGATTTCTCCCCATTCCCCGCCAAGCCCGCCGGCAGGGGGGTTATAAACCTCCCATCCCTCGCCGGCTCCCCCGCCCTCTACCCCGCCATGTCCGCCCAGATCACCCGCTTCGACGCCCAACCCATCTCCCTCTGCGACACAACCGGCGACCCCGACTGGGCCCAGGAACTCCTCAGCGCCGCCCTCGGCCGCAATTAGTGGTGTATGACGAAGTCTGCGCCTCTTTCTGGTTAGTACTACAACGCTAGAAAGAATCAAAGTGTGATAGCCCAAAGAGCCG